>CAZZZK010000072.1:0-10241 GCA_964658555.1 Vulcanimicrobiota bacterium
AGCAGCGAGTCGAGCGCGCGCTCGAGCGCGCCCGCGCGTTCGAGCGTGCGCTCGGCCTCGAAGAGGTCGAGCGATGCGAGCGCGGCCGCGCAGGCGATGGGATTGCCCGCGTACGAGTGGCCGTGGAAGAAGTGCCGCGCGTCGCCCGGCGCGCCGAGGAACGCGTCGTAGACGTCGCGCGTCGCGAGCGTCGCGGCGAGCGCGAGGCCGCCGCCGGTGAGGCCTTTCCCGACGCACACGAGATCGGGCGCGAGCCCGAGCTGCTCGAAGGCGAACATCGTCCCCGTGCGGCCGAACCCGGTCGCGATCTCGTCGACGATCAGCAGCGGCCGGCTCCCGCGGCCGGTCCCCGCACGCGCGCCGCCCGGCGGCCGGAGCGGTGCGTACCGGTCGCGCGGCACGAGCCGCATCCCGGCGGCCGCCTGCACGAGCGGCTCGACGACGATCGCCGCGAGATCGTCGCGTTGGAGGGCGTGCGCGAGATCGTCGTACGCGAGCGATTCGACGACGAGCGGTGCGAAGCGGTCGCGGAAGAGCGCGATGTCGGAGACGCCCATCGCACCCGCGGTATCGCCGTGATAGGACGCACGTAGGTGCGCGAAGCGAACCCGCCGCGGATCGCCCGCGTTCTGCCAATACTGCACGCTCATCTTGAGCGCCGCCTCGATCGCGCTCGCGCCGTCGCTCGCGAAGAAGGCCGCGTCGAGCCCGGCGAGCGCGCAGAGCCGCGCCGCGAGTTCTTCGGCGGCGGGATTCGTCGCGCCGAGCGCGGTCGCGTGGTCGAGCGTCGCGGCCTGCTCCGCGATCGCGCGCACGATCGCCGGATGGCCGTGACCGTGGATCGTCGTCCAAACCGAGGAGATCGCGTCGAAGAGCGCGCGCCCGCGCGCATCGACGAGCGTCGTCCCCGCACCGCGCACGAACGTCCGCTCGGAGGCGTCGAACGCCGACATCTGCGTGAACGGGAGCCAATGCCGTCCGCCGCTTCGGACCCGCTGGCGCACCGGCTCGTTCGTGAGCATGGGGCGCGACTTGGCGGTCAGGGAGGCGGGTTCCGCGTGCGGAATCTCCGCCGGATGCTCCTGCGACATCTCGGCTTTCTGACGGCGCTCGCCCGCGAGAAGCACTTTGCCCGGGCTGCCGCCGCGTGCGACGTATCGCAGCCGACGCTCTCGGCCGCGATACGCCAGCTCGAGGAGGAGCTCGGCACGGCGATCGTCGAGCGCGGGAATCGCTTTCGCGGGCTGACGCGCGAGGGCGAAGCGGTCCTCGCGTTCGCGCAGCGGACGCTCGCCGAGCACGAGGCGCTGCGGGAGCGGCTCGCGGACGTCGCGGGGAACGTCGTCGGCCGCCTTCGGATCGGGACCGTGCCTTCGGCGGCCCCCGTCATGCCCGCGCTCGTCGAGCCGTTCGTGCGCGCCTTCCCGAACGTGCACGTCGTCGAGATCGCGATGGCGTCGAACGACATCTTGCGCGGACTCGCCGAGTTCGAACTCGACTGCGCGCTCACGTACACGTCTGAGTCGCCCGAGACCCTGCGCGTCGTCCCGCTCTACGAGGAACGCTATCTGCTCGCGACGCCGCGCGGCGGTCCGTTCGACGGCGCGACCGCGGCGACGTGGCGGGAAGCGGCCGGTCTCCCGCTCTGCCTGCAAGATCGCAGCATGCAGAACCGCCACATCCTCGAGGCGGCGTTCCTGCAGGCCGGCCTCCCGGTCCGGCCGCAGCTCGAGACGAATTCGATCTTCGCGGCCTGCGCCTACGTTCGAGGCGGCTATTGGTCGAGCGTCGTTCCGAGCGGATTCGCGACGCTGTTCGATCCGGCGGTGACCGTCGTCGTTCCGCTCGTCGACCCCGTCGTCGCGCAGCCGGTCGGGCTCGTGAGCGTCGTTCGCGATCAGGAATCGCCCGTCGTTCGCCGCTTTCGCGGCGCCGTGGAATCGCAGCGCGAATCGCTCAGTCTATAGAAGCGGTCTATCGCATAATCGCGCGCGCCCCGTTGCAACACCTACGCGGCGACGGTAGGATCGAAAGATTCGACGGAAGTCTTCATCGGGAGAAGAGAATGGCGAAGCCTGTGTTCACCCGGCTCACGGAGCCCCTCGTAAAAGAAAACGGCGCGTTTCGGATCGCGACGTGGGACGAAGCGCTCGATCGGGCGGCCGACGGGTTTCGCAAGAGCACGGCCGAGCACGGTCCGAATTCGTTCGGGATGTTCAGCTGCTCGAAATCGACGAACGAGATGAACTTCCTCGCGCAGAAGCTCGCGCGGGTGTGCATCGGCACGCACAACGTCGATAGCTGTAATCGAACGTGACACGCCCCTAGCGTCGTCGGTCTGGCGACGGTTTTCGGTGCGGGCGGCGGCTGCAACACGTATGAGGAAGTCGAGAATACCGACGTCGTCCTCATGTGGGGTTCCAACGCGCGCGAGGCGCACCCGATCTATTTCCATCACGTCCTCAAAGGCGTCAACAACGGCGCGAAGCTGATCGTCGTCGACCCGCGGCGGACGAGCTCCGCGAAGTGGGCCGACTCGTGGCTCGGGCTCAACATCGGGTCCGACATCGCGCTCTCGAACGCCATGGCGCGCGAGATCATTTATGCCGGGCTTGCGGACGAACACTTCATCGCGAACGCGACGCTGAATTTCGAAGCGTTCAAAGCGTCGGTCGAAGAGTACGAGCTCGAATACGCCGAGTCGCTGACGGGCGTCCCCGCCGAGGCGATCCGCAGCGTCGCGCATCAGTACGCGCGCGCCGACCGGGCGATCACGTGCTGGACGCTCGGCATCACGGAACACCACAACGCCGTCGACAACGTGCTCTCGCTGATCAACCTCGCGCTGCTGACGGGGCACGTCGGAAAGTACGGCTCGGGGCTCAATCCGCTGCGCGGGCAGAACAACGTGCAGGGCGGCGGCGACATGGGCGCGATCCCCAATCGCCTCGCGGGTTTCCAGGACATCCTCGATCCCGAGGTGCGCGAGAAATTCGAGCGCGCGTGGGGCGTGAAGCTGCAGCCGAACATCGGCATGCACATGACGCAGATGCTGCACGCGATGGAGACGCGCGAGATGCGCTCCCTCTTCGTGATCGGCGAGAATCCGGCGCAATCGGAAGCCGATCAGCATCACACGGAAGCGCTGCTCACCGGGCTCGATCATTTGGTGGTCCAGGATATTTTCCTGACGCGCACGGCCGAACTCGCGGACGTCGTGCTGCCGTGTTCGGCGAGCTGGTGCGAGTCCGAGGGCACCGTCACCAATAGCGAACGCCGCGTTCAGCGGACGCGCGCGGCGCTGACGCCTCCCGGCAACGCGAAGGACGAACTCTGGATCCTGTGCGAGCTCGCGAAGCGGCTCGGGCACGACTGGGGTCATCCGAGCGCCAAAGAGGTGTGGGACGAAGTCCGCTCGCTCGCACCGATGCTCGCGGGCATGTCCTACGAGCGGCTCGAGGTCGAAGGGCTGCACTGGCCGTGCTGGGATCTCGAGCACCCGGGCGATACGTATCTGCACGAGCGGCTCCAGAAGGTGCCGATCGAAGGCGAGCGCGCGCCGTTCTCGGTGGTGATCGACGAGCCGCCGGTCGAGATGCCGGACGCGGAGTATCCGTTCCAGCTCACGACGGGCCGCCGGCTCGATTCGTACAACACGGGCGTGCAGTCCAACGATTACGCGTCGCCGCTGCGGCGCAGCGAGTCGCTCGACGTCTCGCCCGAGGATGCGGTCACGCTCGGCGTCGTCGAAGGCGATGCGGTGCGCGTCCGGTCGCGTCGCGGTCAGGTCGTCGCGCCGATCCACATCGACGACGCGCTCCGGCCGGGGCTCGTCTTCATGACCTATCACTATCAGGACAAGGTGAAGGTCAACGTCCTCACGCTCGACGTCACCGATCCGAAATCGGGCACGGCCGAATTCAAAGCGTGCGCGGTCAGCGTGGAACCGATGGTTCGCGCGAAATCGGACGCGCTCGAGCGGGCACTCGCGGACGTCGTCAAGCAGAACCGGCGAGAAGAAGCCGGCAGCGCCAGCGGAGATTAATGGACCTACGACTTCTCGACGCCGAAGCGTCCCCCGATGAAAAAGCCGCGATCGACGCCGTCCTCGGGGAACCCGAGGGCGGCTGGGACGGCGGGACGCGCGAGATCGCGCGGGACGGGCGTTTCGCGGTCGGCGGTCACACGTCGCGGTCGCGCCGGCATCTGTTGTTGCCGGCGCTGCACGCGGCGCAATCGCGACTCGGCTGGATCTCCGAGGGCGCGCTCAATTACATCTGCACGCGCATCAGCGTCCCGCCCGCCGACGCCTACGGGGTCGCGACGTTCTACGCGCTGCTCTCGACGACGCCGCGTCCGCGACGCGTCGTCCACGTCTGCGAAGACGTCGCGTGCCGCGTCGCGGGGTCCGACGCGCTGATCGCGGCCCTCGAGAAACGCATCCCGAGCGGTCCGCACGCGGGGCCGCCGGGCGATCACGTGATGTTCGACGATTCGGAATCGATCTGGCTACGCAGCCCGTGCCTCGGGCTCTGCGATCAGGCACCGGCCGCGTTCACGACCGAGGCGGGCGCGGAGCCGATCGAACGCTTGCTCGGAAACGTCCGCGTCGAAGACGTCGAGCGGCTGATCACCGACTCGTCGTTCGGCGTCGATGAAGCGCCCGTCGCGATCCCGCAGCGCGGCGAACCCGAACTGCGGTTACTGCGGCGCGTCGACGTCGCCGATCCCGAGAACATCGACGATTATCGCTCGCACGGCGGGTACGCGGGCCTCCGGCGCGCGATCGAGATCGGGCCCGAAGGCGTGTTGCGCGAGGTCAACGATTCGAAGCTGATGGGCCGCGGCGGCGCCGCGTTCCCGACCGGCCGGAAGTGGGACGCCGTCGCGCGCCAGCCCGCGCGGCCGCACTATCTGATCTGCAACGCGGACGAGTCCGAACCCGGGACGTTCAAGGATCGCGTCATCATGGCGGGCGATCCGTTCGCGCTCGTCGAGTCGATGACGATCGCCGCGTACGTCGCCGGCTGCTCGATCGGCTACATCTACGTGCGCGGCGAGTATCCGCTGCCGATCGCGCGGCTGCAGAACGCGATCGATATGGCCCGGCGCCGCGGATTCCTCGGAACGAACATCATGGGCGCGGGTTTCGATTTCGATCTCGAGATCCGCAAGGGTGCGGGCGCGTACATCTGCGGCGAAGAGACGGCGATCTTCAATTCGATCGAAGGCTACCGCGGCGAACCGCGCAGCAAGCCGCCGTTTCCGGTCGTCGCGGGCGTCTTCGGGAAGCCCACGCTGATCAACAACGTCGAGACCTTCGTGAACGTGCTCGAGATCCTGCGCATCGGCGGTCAGGCGTATGCGAAGATCGGTACCGAACAATCGACGGGTCCGAAGCTCTACTGCTTGAGCGGCAACGTCGCGAAGCCCGGGACGTACGAAGTGCCGTTCGGCATCACGCTGCGCGAGCTCATCGAGCTCGCGGGCGGCGTGCCCGAAGGCCGGACGATCCAGGCGGTACTGCTCGGCGGCGCGGCCGGGCTCTTCGTCCGTCCGGACGAGCTCGATATGAAGATGACGTTCGAAGACGCGCGCGCCGCGCGGGCGACGCTCGGATCGGGCGTCGTGATGGTCTTCGACGACACCGTCGACATGCTCGACATGCTGCTGCGCGTCGCCGCGTTCTTCCGCGACGAATCGTGCGGCCAGTGCGTCCCGTGCCGCGTCGGTACCGTGCGGCAAGAGGAAGCGCTGCACCGCATCGCCGCGAAGAAACCGCGCGGCTCGACGACGGACGAACTCGCGCTCATCGAGGAGATCGGCGTCGCGATGCGCGACGCGTCGATCTGCGGTCTCGGCCAGACGGCGTACAGCGCCGTCGAATCCGCGATCAAGCGCCTCGGGCTCTTCAACGGCGCGACGCCGAAGACGGACGCGTCGGTGCCGCCGTCGGATCCGCTGCTCGCGCCGGCGTCGCTCGGCAGCGAAGATCCGAAGCCGCCGCGTAACGGCATATCCGGTTCCAACGGAGCGACATCATGATCACGATCCTCGACGCGCCGCCGGTACGCAAGATCGATTTCGATCTCGACGGCGAGACGGTCTCGGTCGACGAGGGCTCGACGATCCTCGATGCGTGCCGCGACAAGGGCATGGACATCCCGACGCTGTGCTACGGCGATACGCTCCATCCGGTCAACGCGTGCCGCGTCTGCGTCGTCGAGGTCGAGAACTCGCGCGTGCTCGTGCCGTCGTGCTCGCGTAAGGTCGAAGCCGGGATGGTCGTCAAGACGAATTCGGACCGCGTGCGGCACAGCCGCAAGATGGTGCTCGAGTTTCTCGCGTCGTCGACCGATCTCTCGACGACGCCCGAGGTCGCGCGCTGGCAGGACGGACTCGGCGCCGATCCCGCGCGTTACGGCCCGCCGATGCCGCCGATGGCGGAGGGCGAACGCGATACGTTTCACGCGGGGCATCACGCCGCGCCGAACCCCGACTACGCCGCGACCGTCTACCAGCCGGTCAAGGTCGATAACGATCTCTACGTGCGCGATTACGCGAAATGCATCTTGTGTTACAAGTGCGTCGAAGCGTGCGGCGTCGATTATCAGAACACGTTCGCGATCGCGGTCGCGGGGCGCGGATTCGACGCGCGCATCTCGACGGAATTCGCGACGCCGCTGCCGGAATCGGCGTGCGTCTACTGCGGGAACTGCATCAACGTCTGTCCGACGGGCGCGCTCAAACCCAAGAGCGAGCACGATATGCGCGAGGCGGGCACGTGGGCGCCCGAACGGCAGACGGTGACGGATACCATCTGTCCGTACTGCGGCGTCGGCTGTACGCTCAGCCTCTACGTTCAGGACAACAGTATCGTCAAGGTGCTGTCGCCTCCGGACGCGCCCGTGACGAAGGGCAATCTCTGCATCAAGGGCCGCTTCGGCTGGCAGTACGTTCAGAACCGCGCGCCCGAGAACGGCGTCGGCGACGCACCGCGCGCGGTCGGGCGGTCGGCGGTGGACGCGGGCGCTGCGAACGGCGAGCACGGGAACGCGCACGACCGCGCGAAGGCCGACGCGCGAGCGAAAGCGGAATCGCAGGACGCGTGATCGACGACGCGCCGTTCGAGGTCGTCCCCGAGCGGCCGGGGATGACGGCCGAGTCGCGCGTCACGACGTTCGACGGCGGCGTCGCGCGCAAACGCTTCGATAGCGTCGCGACCGAAGAGCCGCTCGAGATCCGCGTCGTCGCGAACGGCGAGACGCGTACGGTCGCCGTCACGATGCGAACGCCCGGTAACGACTTCGAACTCGCCGCGGGCTTCCTGCACAACGAAGGGATCATCTCCTCGCGCGACGATCTCGTGCGGATCGATTACTGCGTCGATCGAACGGTCGCGGCCGAGCAGCGATACAATCTCGTCAACGTGGAATTGCGCTCCGCGATCGCGCCCGACTTCCAGCCGCTCGAGCGGCACTTCTTCACGACGAGCGCGTGCGGCGTCTGCGGGAAGGCGAGTATCGAAGCGCTGCAGATGCGCGGCTTGCCGGTCGTCGCGGGCGACGTGCGCGTGCGGGCGTCCGTCGTCACGTTGCTCGCCGATCGGTTGCGCGACGCGCAGAAGACGTTCGCGGCGACGGGCGGCCTGCACGCCGCGGGTGCGTTTACCGCGGACGGAGAGCGACTCGCGGTGCGCGAGGACGTCGGCCGGCACAACGCGCTCGACAAGCTCGTCGGCTGGGCGCTCTTGAACGGTACGCTTCCGCTGCGCGATGCGATCGTGATGGTGAGCGGCCGGTCGAGTTACGAGATCGTGCAGAAGTCGCTCGCGGCGGGCGTCCCCGTGGTCTGTGCGGTCTCGGCGCCGAGCAGCCTCGCCGTCTCGCTCGCACGCGAGTTCGGGGTGACGCTCGTCGGCTTCATCCGCGGCGAACGGTTCAACGTCTACACGCACGACGAACGCATCGTCACCGGGTGACGGGCGACGGCGAGACGCTTCACGACGCTCTGCGGTTCTTCTCGTACGAGGAAGCGTATCGCGAGGATCTGCGCTTCATCCCGATGCTGCTGCGTTACAAACTCGATCTTACGGGGCGCTCGATCTCGCTCGACGAGTGGAAGGCGTTGCCGCTCGAGGAACGGCGGGCGCTCGTCGACGCACCGGTCTCGGGCGACGCCGAGCGCGATGCCTTCGCGCGGCGCATCGACGCCGCCGCCGGCACCTCGCCCGCGCACGGTGCGACGTCGATCGTTCCCGTGAGCATGGCGGCGTGGAGCGGGCTCGAACTCCCGCAGCCCGTCGCGGAACGCGCGAGCGAGAGCGGCATGCCGATCGACGCCTCGACGTGGCGCCGATTGCGTCCGTTCGAACGCTACGCCCTCGCGAAACTCGGCGGCGGCGAGAAGAAGAGCCGCAACTTCGATTCCGTCCTCGCCGAACTCACGAGCGGCTCGGCTCCGTAGCGCTCGCGCGGAGCGGACGCTATCCGCGCGTCATGCGCGTTCGCGCGCGGCTCGCGGCGTCGATCGGG
The DNA here is from genome assembly GCA_964658555.1 of Vulcanimicrobiota bacterium. Classification (GTDB taxonomy): domain Bacteria; phylum Vulcanimicrobiota; class Vulcanimicrobiia; order Vulcanimicrobiales; family Vulcanimicrobiaceae; genus CAZZYZ01. The sequence goes on from CAZZZK010000072.1 coordinate 8,535, forward strand.
AGATGGTCGGTCGCCTTCGCGAGTCCGTAGCGCGGCATGTTCGCATAGACCGTTTCGTACGTTCCGGGTGCGATGCGATACGTTTCGTGAAAGACACCGCCGGCGAGACCGGACCGGCCGAGCTTGTTGTACCAGCGCCACGCCGGCGAGTGCGAGAGATCGGGTGCGGCGGCGTAGCGTTCGAGATCTTCGAACGAACGCCAGTACTGCGTTAAGCCGAGGACGGGCCACGCGAGCCAATTACCGCTCGCGAGAAGTCCGAGCGGTTTATCGCGTTCGAGTTCCGCAAGCATCGCCGGCATCTTCGACGCGACGCGCAGCGCCGTCGGCAGATCGCGCCAGCCGTTGAAGCGCATACCGATGATGAAGAGCACGAATTCGTGATCGCCGCCTGCCGAATAGCGGCCGGGGAAGAGGGCGCCGTCGTTCGGCGCGGCCGTAGCGTTCGCCATGATGATTACCTCGATTTCCCGAGCGATGCAGGCCGGACCGCGGCCGGATCCGCCGGGTGCCCCGTCGCGATCTCGGCGAGCGGATCGGCGCCGAACGCGCGCTCTCGCGATTCCCGGTTCCGGCCGGCCACGCGATGGCGACGTCCCGATCGGCCGAGTGCGATTGCGACGCTCCGGCCGACGGCGCCGTCCGCGCCGCACAATTATCGTTCATGAGTTGAACGGCGTTTACTAAACTCTGTTCAGTATATGTTGACCGTTCGTTTTGTCAAGCCGTAGAATGGGACGGTGACGACGGTGACGGCCGACCGGCGAGAACGGCGGCGACTCGCTCAGCGCGACGCGATCGTGAACGCCGCCCGCAGCATCGTGCGCTCGGACGGCGTCGAGGCCCTCACGATGCGCCGGATCGCGGAGGCGATCGAGTACTCGCCGGCCTCGCTCTACGCGCACTTCGAGAGCCGGGAAGCGCTGCTCGGGGCGCTCTGCGGCGAGGCGATGCGCGAGCTGCGCGTCGCGCTCGAGGCGGCGTCGGAGGGTCTGCGCGACCCGCGCGAACGGCTGATCGTCCTCGGCAGAGCGTACGTCGGCTTCGCGCTCGCGCGGCCCGAAACGTATCGCCTGATGTTCATGGAGACGCAGGCCCTCACGAAGGCCGTCTTCGCGATGACGGATTCCGACGAACGCGACGGGGAACGCGCGCTCGGGCTGATCGCGCGGTGCTTGCGCGATCTGCGCGATGCGGGACGGCTGCGCGCCGCGGTCGATCCGGCGTCGCTCGGCGACCTCTTCTGGACGATCGTCCACGGCATCGCGAGCCTGCGGCTCGCGTGTCCGGATCTTCCGCAGACGGACGACGCGACGCTCGTCGAGACGGCGGTCGGCGCGATCGTCGACGGCTCGCAGACGACGGCGACGGTGGCCGGGTGAGACGCCGGACGGCGTCTCTCGCGGCGGCCGGCACGCTCGCGCTCGCGGCGTACGTCGCGCTCGCGGTCGCCGTCTGGCGCGAGTCGACGATCGTCGCGGCGACGTATCGCAGCGCGGTGCCGGGTGCCGGCACGGGCGGCCAACGGCCGCTCGGCCTCTACGTCGACGTGCTCGCGGTCGATCCCGTGCGCGAGGAGCTCGACGTGCGCGTCGATTTCTCCGGCGGCGCGGAGCATCACGGGACGCGCTACTTCGGAACGGCCGACCGGACCGTCGACGTCCGGATCGGCGACCAGTTGGTCGTACGCGCCGTAGGTGCGGTCCA
>CAZZZK010000073.1:0-5560 GCA_964658555.1 Vulcanimicrobiota bacterium
GAGCGGCGCCGCGATCCCGATGAGTTTGCCCGCATGGACGCCGCGCGCGAGGGCGTCGGGGCTCGCGCTGACGAGCAGCGAGACCGATCCCGCGTCGCTGCCGGCGAGCGCGATCACGCCGTTCGGCACGCGCTGCCGGATCGCGGCGGCGAGATGCTTGAGCGCTTCGGCGTTCGCCTCGTTCACGGACGCCGCGACAAGGCGCGTCTCGCCGACCGTCTCGGCCGCCTCGGCGTACGCCGCCGCGTCGGTCGCGGCGAGCCGGCCCTTCAGATCGGCGAGCGACTTCTGCGCCTCGCGCAGCTCCTGCTGCAGGCGCTCGACGCGTTCGCCGACCTCGGCCGGGTTCGTCGCGAGGGTCTCGGCGAGCGTCCCGACCAGGGCCTGCTGACCCGTCGCGTAGCGCTCTGCCGCGCGCGACACGACGCCCTCGATGCGCCGGATGCCGCTCCCGACCGAACCCTCGGCGAGCAGGAAGAACATCCCGAGTTCGGCCGTCGTGACGGCGTGGGTTCCGCCGCAGAATTCGAGCGACGGTCCGGCGATGACGATGCGCGCGAGCTCGCCGTACGCCTCGCCCGGCAGCGGGATCGCGCCGCGAGCGAGGGCGTCGGCCGGGCGCATGATCTCCGTATCGATGCGGTGATCCGCGCGGATGAGCTCGTTGACGCGAGCCGCGGTCGCGCGGCGCTGCTCGGGCGTGAGCGCGCCGGTCGGCGATCGAAAATCGAAGCGCACGCGGTCCGGGCCGACCCACGAGCCCGCCTGCGTCACGCCCTCGCCGACCACGTCCTTGAGCGCCCGCTGCAAGAGATGGCAGCTCGTATGGTGCCGCCGGATCTCCGTGCGCCACTCCGCATCGACCGCCGTACGGAGCGCGTCGCCGAGCGCGATCGAACCCGCCTCGAGCATGCCGCGATGCGCGATCGCCTCGCCGACGAATTGCGTGTCCTCGACCGTTCGGCGGCGCGCCGGCCGTCGATCCGGCTGCGTCCTCGCCGCCCGCCGAGGTGCCGCCGGTCGAGACGATGATCCCGCGATCGCCGATCTGGCCGCCCTTCTCGGCGTAGAACGACGTGCGGTCGAGCACGAGACGCACGCCCGCCGCGGCGCCCTCGACGCGCTCCACGGGGACGCCGTCGCGCAGGATCGCGAGTACGCGGCCGTCGCTCGCGAGGCCGTCGTAGCCCGTGAACTCGGAGTGCAGCGCCGGAAGATCGGCGACGCTGACGACGGCGCGTTTCTTGCGCGCGTCGGCGCGCGCGCGGTCGCGCTGCTCGCTCATCGCGGCATGATAGCCCGCGACGTCGACCGCGATCCCGGCCTCGCCCGCGATCTCCTGCGTGAGCTCGAACGGAAAGCCGAACGTATCGTGCAACGCGAAGGCGTCCGCGCCGCCGAGCGTGCCGCCCGCCGCGCGCGCGGCGTCGACGTACTGCGCGAGGATCTCGCTGCCCCGCTCGAGCGTCCGCTCGAACGCCGCTTCCTCGCCCCCGAGCCCGCGCACGACCCGCTCCTCGGCGCCCGCGAGCTCCGGATAGCCGGGCGCGAGCGTCGCGACGACGGCCGGCACGAGCCGCGTGAGAAAACCGCCCGGATAGCCGAGGAGCCGCCCGTTACGGATCGCGCGCCGGACGAGGAAACGGAGCACGTACCCGCGGTCGGTGTTGCCCGGATAGACGCCGTCGGCGATCAGGAAGGTCGCCGCACGCGCGTGATCGGCGATGATGCGCCGGCGGACCAGCTGCTCGGCCGGTCCGAGCGACGTCTGCCGGACGGCCGGCTGCGCGTCGACGAGATCCGTGAACAGATCGGTCTCGTACATCGAGGCGAACCCGTTCGCGATCGCGAGGACGCGCTCGAGGCCCATCCCCGTGTCGATATTCTTCGCCTTGAGCTCGGCGAGCGAGCCGTCCGAGCCGCGGTTGTACTGCTGGAAGACGAGATTCCAGATCTCGACGTAGCGATCGCCGAGGTTGGGCCCGGTATCGCCCGGACCGCTCGCGTTCCCGGCACCCGTATCGTAAAAGATCTCGCTCGAGGGGCCGCACGGCCCCGTCGGGCCCATCGTCCAGAAATTATCCTCATCGAACCGCGTGATGCGCGCCGCGTCGAGGCCGATCTCGGCCTCCCAGATGCGCTGCGCGTCGTCATCGGACGTGTGGACCGTGACGTAGAGCTTCGCCGGGTCGAGGCCGATCGTGCCGGTGAGAAACTCCCACGCCCACGCGATCGCGTCGCGCTTGTAGTAGTCGCCGAACGCAAAATTCCCGAGCATCTCGAGGAAGGTGCCGTGCCGCCCCGTGCGGCCGACGTTCTCGATATCGGATTTCGCACCCGCGACGCGCAAGCAGCGCTGCACCGTGACGGCGCGCGGCCCGGGCGGACGCACGTCGCCGAGGAACGCCGGGACGAATTGCTCCATCCCGGCGATCGTGAACAGCGTCGTCGAGAGTTCGGCCGGCACGAGCGATGCCGACGGCGCGTGCACGTGGCCCCGCGCGACGAAAAAGTCGACGAACGAGCTCCGCAGCTCTTGGCTCGAAATCCTCATGGCGCTACCGAATTTCCGGCAGCCGCTCGAGGACGCCTATCGCTTCTCGGACTTCGCCTTGAAGCGCTTCTGTTCGACGAAACCGCCCCAGAAGAGAAACGCACTGATGGCCAGAGCGACGATGTTGAGGATGATTCCCGCCGTTTGCGCAGACACGCTTTCGAGTATACCTCGCCCGGTCAACGCTCGGAGAGGAAGTCGCGCAACTTCTCGAGCGCTTTCTGCTGCAGGCGGGATACGTGCATCTGCGAGACGTTGAGTCGCTTCGCGATCTCGGTCTGCGAGATCGATTCGTAGAAGCGCAGGAAGAGAATGATGCGCTCGCGCCGCGAGAGCACCTCGAACGCCCGCTCGAGATTCGTGCGGTCTTCGAGATTCGCAAGCGACGGATCGATCTTTCCGATGTAATCCGCGAGCGTCTGCGCGTTCTTATCGCCCTCGCCCGTCACTTCGGTATCGAGCGAGAGCAGGTTGTACGCCTGTCCGAGCTCCTGCGCTTCGAGGATCTCTTCTTCGGAGGCGTGGAGGTGCTGCGCGAGTTCTTTGACCGTCGGCGAGTGGCCGAGCCCGACGGTCAGCTTCTCGATCGCGCGGTTGACCGCGAGATTGAGCTCTTGCAGCCGCCGCGGGACCTTGACGGCCCAGCCCTTATCGCGGAAATAGCGTTTGATCTCGCCGACGATCGTCGGCGTCGCGTACGTCGTGAACTCGACGCCGCGATCGAGGTCGAAGCGGTCGATCGCTTTGATCAACCCGACCGTTCCGACCTGGATCAGGTCGTCGAGCGCCTCGCCGCGATTGGCGAATTTGACCGCGAGATACCGGACGAGATTGAGATGTGCGACGACGAGGTCGTCGCGCAACTGCTCGGCGGTGGCCAGCTGGACGTTACGAGCCTTCGCGAGCCGGGCGAACGCGTCTCGCGTTCGAGCCCGATCCCAGCGCTCCACCTCCACGTGGGGTGAGGTTTCCATGGCGGCTACGCGCCGACGCGCTTCGTCATGACGAGCGCCGTGCCCATCGTGTCGTCGATGTGATAGGCGAGTTCGTCCATCAGCGCCTGGATGAGGAACACGCCGAGCCCCTCGCCCGAATTCGCCATCGGCGCCGGGAGCGGCGTCCCCGCGGCTTCGGCGACCCCGTAGCGATGATCGCGAACCTCGAGGCGGACGTACGACGACCCCGTCTCGCAGACGATGTCGATCGAATCGTTCGGCGAGGCGTGCTGGATGCACATCGTACAAGCTTCGGCGATGGCGAGTTTGAGGTCCTCGATTTCCTCGACGGAAAACGGGAGCCGATTCGCGACCGCGGCGATCGCGAGCCGCGCGACCGCGACCCACTCGGCTTTACTCGGAATGCGGAGCTCGACCGTTCCGATCGGCTCCTGGACGAGCTCGGCTTGGCTCAAGCCAAAGCTTTCTTCGCGCTCGCTTCGTCGTCGAAGATTCCGAAGATCTTCACGAGGCCCGTGATGTCGAAGATCTTCTTGATCTGCGGATTCGTGCACACGAGGTTGACGGTGCCGCCGTGCTCGCGCACGCGCTTGAGGCCGCCGATCAGCACGCCGAGCCCCGTCGAATCGATATAGCGCACCTTCTCGAGATTGATGACGAGGTTGTAGTGACCCTGATCGATCAACTCGGTGATCGCGTCTTTCACCTTGGGAGACGTGTAGACGTCGATCTCGCCGCCGAGCTCGACGACGTAGGCGTCCTCTTCGCTCTCGCGCACGTGTACCTTGATATCCAAATGGTTCTCCTACGCCCGTTCCGCGTTGGAATTCGAAGGCTCGTCGCCTTTCGAGAGTGCTTGGGACCGGAGGATGTCGCGCGTTTGGGGATCGCCGAGCGGCGTGATGAACATCGCGAGGGCGGCCCCGAGCAACGCTCCGGTCAGGAGCCCGGCGACGGTCGTCCCGGTTGCCAACGCCTCAGATCTCTTCCGAGTGTTTCGGCCGCCGCAGATTGTTCGCGACGTTGTTCACGACCTGACCGACCTGACTCGCCGTCTTGCCGGCGTTCGCGGCGACGACTTCGAGCTGCGCGATCGCGACGCCGAGCCGCGCGATCGTGCTGTCGGCCGTATCGGCGATCCCGCCCACGTGCGTGAGCGTGGTCGCGACCGGGGCGCCGAGCGCCGCGAGCTGCCGATCGACCTCGTCGAGCGTCTTGCCGAGCCGCCCGAGCAGACCGCCGAGCCGCAGACAAACGATGAGAACCGCAAGCCCGAATAGCACGCCCATAAGGCCGATGCCGACCGACCACCATTCCACCTGGGAAGTCAAGAATACACCTCCGGATGCGATACGATCGCGCCGCCGGTTTGGGCTGTACCCAATTCCGCGCCTGCCTCACGTTCCCGCAGCACGCAGCGGACGAGGGCCGCGATCAGGCGATCGACGCCGGACTCGGTCGACCCGAGACCGAGCGAGACGCGCAGCGTCCCGCGCTCGACCCACGACGGTGCGCCCAGCGCCGCGAGCACGTGGCTCGCCTCCGCGGCGCCGGCCGCGCACGCGCTGCCGGCCGAGAGCGCGAACCCCGCGAGGTCGAGCGCGACGAGCAGCGACTGCGCGTCGACCCCTTCGAACGCCAGACTGGAGACGTGCGGGAGGCGGAGCGCGCCCGCTGCGTTGACGCGCGCCCGCGGGATCGCGGCCGTCACCTCGCGTTCGAGGCGGTCGCGGAGGCCGCGCAGCCGAGCCGTCTCCGCCGGACGCTCGGCCTCCGCGAGCTCGAACGCCTTCGCGAAGCCGCAGATCGCGGCGACGCTCTCCGTGCCGGCGCGCAGCCCGGCCTCCTGACCGCCGCCCGGGATCAGCGACGCGAGCGGCGTGCCCGTCCGGACGTAGAGCGCGCCCGTGCCTTTGGGTCCGTAGAATTTGTGCGCCGAAAGCGAGAGCAGATCGATGCCGAGGACCTCGACGTCGAGCGGGAGCTTCCCGGCCGCCTGAACCGCGTCGCAGTGAAAGGTCACGCCGCGCTCGCGCGCGATTCGGGCGAG
>CAZZZK010000073.1:5570-10241 GCA_964658555.1 Vulcanimicrobiota bacterium
CGGGTGCCAATACTGTGCTCAGACGTGTCGCTCACGGGCGCAATCCGCCGAGCAGCCGGCCGTAGGTATGCACGATTCCCTCGGCCCATGGCTCGAGCCCGTTCGTACGAACGATGCGCTCGCGCGCGATTCGGGCGAGCGCGGCGACGGGTGCGACCGTCCCGATCTCGTTATTCGCGAGCATGACCGTCGCGAGGAACGTATCGGGCCGGATCGCCGCGGAGAAGCGCTCGGGATCGAGCCGCCCGTCGCCGTCGACGGGCAGGACCGTCACGTCGCAGCCGCGGTCGCGTAGCCGCTCGACGGCGTGCAGGACGGCGTGATGCTCGGTCGCGGCGGTGATCGCGTGGCCCGCGCGCGAGGCGCGGGCGCCCGCCGCGCCGAGGATCGCGAGCGCGTCGCTCTCCGAGCCGCCGCCCGTGAAGACGATCTCGCGCGGCTTCGCGCCGAGCCGGCGCGCGACGCCCGCCCGCGCTTCGTCGAGGGCCGTGCGGGCGGCCCGGCCTTCGGCATGCTGCGAGCTCGGATTGTACTCACCCGCCGCCATGCGTTCGAGGATGTGAGCCGTCACATCCGACCGTACCGGAGTGGTCGCGGCGTAGTCGAAATACAACCGTTCGGCTACCATTTACGTTACCTTTTACAGTATCTTGACGCGGCGGAACCGTGCGCTTCCGCACCGTCGCTCCGTTGCGTTTCGCCGCGGATCCGGCCGATAGTAGTATTGTCCGCTTCTGTTGCACATCTCACTGGGAAGGTCCATGACCGATCCGACGGCCAGAATCTTGCGAGCGTTACGGTCTCGAATATCGACGCTCGCCCTGAATCTGATCGCGCTCGGCGTCGCCGTCGTCCTTCCGATCGTCTGGTTCTCGACCAATCAGTTCAGCCGCCTCGACCAGGAGACGCAGCGGGTTTATAACGAGATGCGGGCGGTCCGTTGGATCGCGCAGGCCGACCGCATCGTCGCCGAGATCTCGAGCCTGCACCTCCGCCTCGGGCCGAAGCGCACGATCGTCCTCGCGGCGAGCGGCGAGCGTTCGCGGATCGAGCACGATTTCGATCTGCTGCGCCGCGAGAGCGTCCCCATGCGGCCGGGCGACGTCGAACGCGAGCTCGGGTACGCCCGGGTCCGCGCCGCCTGGGTCGATCTGGCCCGCGAACCGCGCAGCGTCGCGTTCGCCGCCGTCACCAACGTGACGTTCCGCGCCAACAGCTCGATCTCGGATCAAGCGCGCCTCTCCTACGAGACCGATACGGTCACCGCGAATCTCGGCGACGTCCTCGACAACACCTACTACCTCGTCTACGCGGCGCTCAACACGGCGGCCCAGACCTCTCAGATCGACTCGCTCCGCGGCGATCTGCCGATGGGCGATCGGATCATCGTCGCGGGTCAGCTCGGCCGCGCGGCGGGCGCGCTCGCACCGCTCACGATCGACGTCACCGAAGCCGCGAAATCGAAGCCGGACCACTGGAGCGAGCTGCTCTCGCTCTGGCACTCGTCGAGCGCCGCCGCGGAAGCGTTCGAAACGCAGCTGCTGCACGTCGTGACGGCCGACCATCCCTCGCCCTCCCAGTACGCCCTGCTGCGCAAATCGCACGCGACGCTATCGACCGAGACGATGACGTTCCTCCCGCTCGTCACGGACGCGGCCCTCGGCGCGCTCCAGCAGCAGATCGTCACGCTCGCGCATCGCCGCGACGAGCTGCTGTGGGCGTCGGCGATCGCGATCGCCTTCGTCGCGGGCGCGATCGCCTACGCCGGGATCCTCGTCGCCAAGCGCGACCGTCGCGAGCTCAAACGCGCGAAGGATCAGGCGCGCGCCCTGGAGTCCGAACTCGCACGGCAGCAGGCGGAACACGACCGGATGCTGACCGAGGCGCAGTTCGACGCCGTCTTCGATCGCTCGCAGATGGGGATCGCGCTCCTTGATCGCAGCGGCGTCACGATCGAGTGCAATCCCGCATTGACGGAGATCCTCGGCAGCACGAGTCCGACGATCGTCCAGCCCGACGACGCGCGTTTCGCCGACCTCGTGGCCGGCCGCGAAGCGACGTACCAGTTCGAGGGCGCGCTCGCGCGCATCGACGGCAGCTCGTGCTTCGCGCAGGTGACCGTCTCGTCGATCGACGTGCCGCGCTCCGAGGAGATCGCCGCGATCGCGATGGTCCAGGATATCAGCGAGCGCAAGGCGATCGACGAGCGGCTGCGTTACGATGCGGCGCACGACCACCTCACGTCGCTGCTGAACCGGCCCGAGTTTCTCGCGCGGCTCGATAACGTGCTCGCGCTCTCCGACACCCTCGCCGATTACGCCGTGCTCTTCATCGATCTCGATAAGTTCAAGCTCGTCAACGACACGCTCGGCCATCCCGCGGGCGATAAGGCGATCTCGATCGCGGCGCAGCGCCTCGTCGGCGCGACGCGCCCGGGCGATCTCGTCGCGCGGCTGCACGGCGACGAATTCGCCGTCCTGCTCAGCGACACGCCCGGCCCCGAACCCGCGAAGGCGATCGCGGAACGGATCAATCACGCGTTCGGCGCGCCGATGACGCTCGACGGAACGTCGATCGTCCTGACGGCGAGCATCGGGATCGTCGGCGGCCTCGAGGGATACGCGTCGGCCGAGGACGTGATGCGCGATGCGGACGTCGGCATGTATCACGCCAAACGCGTGGGCCGCTCGACCTCCGTCCTCTTCGAAGGCACGATGCACGATCAGATCGGTAGCGACATGCGCATCATGAGCGACCTGCGCTTCGCGATCGAACGCAAAGAGTTCCGCATGGTGTACCAGCCGATCGTCAATCTCGTGACGGGCGGGATCGTCGGTGTCGAAGCGCTGATGCGCTGGCAGCATCCGACGCTCGGACCCGTGCCGCCCGTCGAGTTCATCCCCGTCGCCGAAGAGTCCGACGCGATCCTCCACCTCGGCCGCTTCGCGCTGCGCGAATCGCTCGCGATGCTCGCACGCAACGACATGCACGGCGGCCCGCCGATCACGATCAGCGTCAACCTCTCGGTCATGCAGCTCACGGGCGGCGATATCGTCACGGACGTTCGCGAAGCGCTCGCGACCTCGGGCATCGCGCCCGAACGCCTCATGCTCGAGATCACCGAGAGCGGACTCATCGAGAACGGCGGGCGCGCGTCGGGCCTGCTCGGCGAGCTCGATGCGATCGGCGTTCGGCTCTGCATCGACGATTTCGGCACGGGCTACTCGTCGCTGCGCTACCTGCACGAATATCCGATCGACGTTTTGAAGATCGATCGCTCGTTCGTCTACGGCGAGGACGGCCGCATCGCGAACGAACCGATCGTGCACATGCTGCTCACGCTCGCGCGCTCGCTGAACATGGTCGCGATCGCCGAAGGCATCGAGACGGAATCGCAGCGCATCTCGCTCCTCGAAGGCGGCTGCCGCTCCGCTCAAGGCTATCTCTTCTCGAAACCGCTGGACGAGGACGGCCTCGTCGAATGGATCGCGGAACGCTCCGGCGCGATGACGCGGACCCGCGTCGTCGACGTCGCCTGAGCGGCGACGCTCGGGCGAGCGTATCCCGCCGAAGCGATCACATCGCGCGCGCCGCATCCTATAAACGTAGGACCGCACCGTACGAACGCGTAACCGAGTCGGCAATCGACGCAGGCGCTCGCGATCCGTTTCGGATCTCGCCGTTCGCCGTTCTTCAGGAGGCCGGCATGGCATCGTTCTTCGCCCTCGTGACGCCCGCGCTGCTCTCGCTCGGCGCCGTAGGCTCGTCGCATACCGTCACGTTCGCGGGTTGGAGCGCGCCGACCGGGATCTTGCATTGTCCGCGCAACAATCCGCGCTGCGGCCGCTGACCCCATAGACCGCGAGGCTCCGCGCTAGAGTTCGGGCGGCCCCTCGCGCCGCTCGGCGATCCACGCCTGCAGATCGGACTCCTCGCCCTGCGATCCCGGCTCGAAGTAGGCGCGCGCGGCCAGATTTTCCGGAAGGTACGGTTCTAAACGTTCTGCCGGCGGGCGCATCCCCGTCGTCTGCGCCGCGACGAAATCGTCGTGCGCGTAACGGTAGTCGCGCCCGTAGCCGAGCGTCCGCATCAGTCCGGTCGGCGCGTTGCGGAGATTGAGCGGCACCGGATCGTTGCGCGTCTCCTCGACGTCCGCGAGGGCCGCCTTGTACGCGCGCCCGACGCTATTGGATTTGGGCGCCGTCGCGAGATAGAGCGTCGCGTGCGCGAGCGGATAGAAGCCTTCGGGCATGCCGACGAAGTGCACCGCCTGCTGCGCGGCCATCGCGACGGAGAGGCCGCGCGAATCGGCGAGCCCGACGTCTTCGGAGGCGAGGATGACGATCCGGCGCGCGATGAAGAGCGGATCCTCGCCCGCGTCGAGCATCCGGGCGAGCCAATAGACGGCGGCGTCGGGATCGCTTCCGCGAACCGACTTGATGAACGCGCTGATGACGTCGTAGTGATTGTCGCCCTTCTTGTCGTAGGCGACGAGCCGTCGCTGCAGGGCGTCCGCGACGAGCGCGCGATCGATACGCCGCACGCCGTCTCTCTCGGGCGCGGCGCTCGCCGCGAACTCGAGCGTTCCGAGCGCGACGCGCGCGTCGCCGTTCGCGAGCCCGACGAGCGCTTCGAGCGCGTCGCCGTCGAGCGCGATGCGTTGCGCGCCGA
>CAZZZK010000074.1:0-10238 GCA_964658555.1 Vulcanimicrobiota bacterium
GGCCGCGCGCGCCGCACGGCGGGCCGCGTCTTCGCGCTCGGCGACGCCGCGGGCGTCGCCGATCCGCTCTCGGCGGAGGGCGTCTCGCAGGCGATCGGCAGCGCGCGGCGCGCGGTCGCGGCGTTGCTCGAGGCGCGCGGCGATATCGGGCTCGCGGCGCGCGCCTACGAGACGTCGCTGCGCGACGTCGATGCGAACAATCGCGAAGCGTGGCGGATGCGTTGGCTCTTCGCACGGTGCGCCGAGCCGCTCGTCGCCGTCGCGCGCCGCCGGCCGGCGTTCGCGCGACACGTCGTCGCGACCGGATACTTTCCCAAGACCGACGCGAGCTGGTTCACGGGCTCCTTCGCCGCGCTCGCGCGCTGATTGAGCACCTCCGGCGCGGGCACACGTAGCGGCATGCACATCAAACGTCCGACGTTTCTTGCCGGAGTCGCGGCAGCCGGTGCCGCGCTCGGGCTCGCAGGTCGGGTGAAAGCGGGAGAGATGACGACGACGACCCACGCCATTCCGACGCGGCGCCTCGGGCGCACGAACGAGCAGGTCTCGATGGTCGGGCTCGGCGGATTTCATATCGGCAAGCCGAGCATGCCCGACCCAGACGCCATCAAGCTGATGCACGACGCGGTCGACCGCGGCATCACGTTCTTCGATAACTCCTGGGACTACAACAGCGGCAACAGCGAACTGCGCATGGGTCGCGCGCTGACGATGGGCGGCTATCGCGATAAGGTCTTCCTGATGACGAAGATCGACGGCCGCAGCGCCGAGGCGTTCACGATGCAGTTCGAACAGTCGCTCAACCGGCTCCTGACCGATCACGTCGATCTCGTGCAGTTCCACGAGAACATCCGCCCCGACGACGCGGACCGCATCTTCGCGGCCGACGGCGCCATCCACGCCGCGCTCGCCGCGCAGAAGGCCGGCAAGACGCGCTTCATCGGCTTTACGGGCCATAAGGATCCGGCGTACCACCTGCACATGATCGAGCTCGCGAAGCAGCACGGCTTCACGTTCGACACCGTGCAGATGCCGCTCAACGTGATGGACGCCCATTACAAGAGCTTCGCCGATCACGTGATACCGGTCGCGAAGGGTCTCGACATGGGGATCATCGGGATGAAGACGTTCGGCGACGATTTCATCTTCAAGACGGGCGCCGTCGACCCGGTGCAGATGCTTCACTACGGTATGAATCTGCCGACGAGCGTCGTCGTCACGGGGATCGACAAGCCCGAGATCCTCGATCAGGCGGTCACGGCCGCGACGACCTTCAAGCCGCTGAGCCGGGAGCAGGTCGCGGACATTCTCGAGAAGACGAAGACGCTCGCGCAGAACGGGAAGACCGAGCTCTACAAGAGCACGCATTTCTTCGACAGCACCGTGCAGAACCCGCACTGGCTCGGCTGACGCTCTCCGCGCGCTAGCGAAGCGTCGCCCGCAGCGCGGGCCAGGCGCCGTCCGCGATCGCCCGGTGGCCGACGTCGGAGGGATGGAACTGGTCGGCGCTGAGAAAGCGGGCGGCGTCGCCGCGCTCGCGGGCGGTCAGCGCGTAGAGATCGACGAGCGAGCTTCCCGTCCGGCGCGCGGTCGCAGCGATCGCGAGATTGTAGGCGGCCGTGAGGCGCCGCAGTGCGGGTTTGCTCCCCGCATCGAAGATCGGGCTGAGCGCGACGTCGGGGACGTTGAAGAGCACGATCTTCGCGCGCGGCGCAGCGCGGCGGATCGATCGCACGAGCCGGTCGTAGGCGCGCGCGAACGCCGCGGGCGGCGTCCGTCTTATCGCATCGTTCGCGCCCGCCTCGAGCAGGACGACGCTCGGGGCGGTCGCCGCCACGCGCGGCAATTCGAGGCGCAACACGTCGGCGACGGTCGTGCCGCCGATCGCGAGGTTCGTCACCTCGCTGCCGGGACGGCTCGCGGCGATGCGCCGGTAGAGATCGAAAGCGAAGCCGCGGCTCGAGTCGCTCGCTCCGATGCCGAGCGCGAGACTGTCGCCCGCGACGGTCAATCGCACGCTCGCCGCGTTCGCGCTCGCCGCCGGCGGCGTCGCGGCGATCATCGTGCCGCGGCGACGCGGGGGCCGCGGATATCGACGACGTGGCCGTCGGCGAGCGTGACGACGGTATCGCAGCGCGCCCAGACGGCGGGGTTGTGGGTGACGAGCACGATCGTCTGACCGCGTTCGCGATTGAAGCGTTCGAGCAGCGAGAGGACGGCTTCCGCCGTCTTCGAATCGAGCTCGCCCGTCGGCTCGTCGGCGAGCAGCAGCGACGGCGCGTTGACGAGCGCGCGGGCGATCGCGACGCGCTGCTGCTGCCCGCCCGAGAGCTGCTGCGGCCGATGATCGAGACGCTCGCCGAGCCCGACCTCCGCGAGCAGACGTTCGGCCTCGCGGCGCGCGGCGCTCGCGTGCGAACCGGCGTAGCGTGCCGCGAGCTCGACGTTCTCGCGCGCGCCGAGCGTCGGGACGAGATTGAAGCCCTGGAACACGAATCCGATCTCGTTCGCGCGGATGCGTTGCAACTCGCGGCGCCCGGCGCGCGCGAGATCGCGCCCGGCGAGCGAGACGCTTCCGGACGTCGCGCGATCGAGCGCGCCGAGGATGTGCATCAGCGTCGTCTTGCCGCTCCCGCTCTCGCCGACGATCGCGACGTACGCACCCGCTTCGATCTCGAACGTGACGCCGTCGAGCGCGCGAACTTCGGCGGGCGTGCCGGGCGCGTGGATCTTGACGAGATCGCGCACCGCGAGCAGCGGCGTCACGCGACCCGCCGCAGTGCGTCGGTCGGATCGAGCCGGGCCGCGCGAATCGCGGGCAGCAGCCCCGCGACGACGCTCAGCACGACGGCGAACGCGAACGCGCCGATCGCGAGCCGGGGCGTGATCGCGAACAGCTCGAGATCGCCGACCCCGGCGTTGTGCGCGTCGACCGCGGCGACCAGGATCGCCGCGACGAGCAGGCCGCTCGCGCCGCCGAGCGCGCCGATCGTCGCCGCTTCCGTCACGAACTCGCGCAGGATGTCGCCGTCGCCCGCGCCGATCGCCTTGCGGATCCCGATCTCCCGCGTCCGCTCGCTCACGGCGATCGTCATCGTGTTCACGATCGAGAAGGCGCCGACCAAGAGCGCGACGAGCGCGGCGCCGAAGATGATCGCATCGAAGATGCGCAGCGTGGAGCGCACGTCGCCCGCGACCGAGGCCGGATCCCGCGCGCGTAGGGCCGTGAAGAGCGTGATGCGGCGCGCGATCAGGCCCGCGTCCGCGTTCGGCCGCACGAGCACCATCAGCGCCGACGCGTCCGGCGTGTCGGGCGTCGCGGCGTTCGCGGGTAGGAGCTGCCCGAGCAGCGTTCGCGCGTCCGCGAGCGGCACGACGACCGCGGCATCGAAGACGGTGAACGACTTCGCGAGCGTCCCGACGACCGCGTACGAGCTGCCGTAGAGCGCGATCGTATCGCCGGGCGCGACGTGCGACGCGCTCGCGAAATCGCTTCCGACGACCGCGACCCGGCGCTCGTCGGGCGAGAAATCGCGACCGCGGCCGATCGCGAGCGTCCCCGCGGCTTCGCGCCGGGCGGCGTAGGGAAATCCGAAGATCAGCGCCGGCGGCCCGAACCGGCCGCCGTCGGCGAAGCCCGTCGCGTACGGCACCACGACCTCCGGCACGACCGTCCGGACGCCCGGGAAACGTCCGATCCGGGCGGCGTCGTCGTTCATCTGCCGGGACGACTCGCGGCCGTACAGCGCCCGTCCGCTCGCGAAGGCGAAGATCGTTCCGGTTCCCAGCGCCGTCGAACGGGTCACGATCGTTTCGAGCCGCTCCGCGAGCGAACCGACGACGACGAGCGCGACGATCCCGATCGCGATCCCGGCGACGGTCAAGATCGTCCGCGCGAGCCGGGCGCGCAGGGTGCGGAGCGTCGCGGCGATCACCACGTTCGCCGCCCGCGTACGGCCGCTTGCGGCCGTTTCGAGCCGCGCCGCGCATGATAGAATGACATCGCCGTCTTGGAGGTCCGCCCGTGTCGCCTCGTTCCCCGTTTCTCTCGAGCGTCTCGCTCGCCGTCGCGCTGTTCGCGACGACCGCAGCCGCCGGTGCCGCGCCCCCGCCCGCGCGAGCGCACGAAGCGACCGCCGTCCTCGCGGGCGGCTGCTTTTGGGGGATGGAAGACGTATTCGAACGCCTCACCGGGGTGCGGGACGTCGTCGTCGGCTACGCGGGCGGCAACGCCGCGACCGCCCGTTACGAGATCGTGAGCACCGGGCTCACGGCCCACGCGGAATCGGTGAAGATCACCTACGATCCGGCCGTGATCTCGTACGGAAAACTGCTCGACGTCTATTTCCGCGTGGCGCACGATCCGACGCAGCGCGATCGTCAGGGCCCGGACGACGGGAAACAGTACCGGTCGGAGATCTTCTACACGACGGACGCGCAGAAGCGCGACGCGCAGGCGAAGATCGCGCAGCTCGAACGCGAGAAGGCGTTCGCGACGCCGATCGTCACGATCGTCGCGCCGGAGACCACGTTCTTCGCAGCCGAAGCGTATCACCAGCACTTCGCCGATAAGAATCCGAGCTTTCCGTACATCGTCGCCGTCGACGAGCCGAAGGTCGCCGATCTGCGCGCGAAGTTTCCGGGCCTGCTGAAGAAGAGCGCGACGTAACGCCGCTACGCGGGGTTCTCGCTCGCGGCTTCGCCGCGGAGCTGCTTCTCGACCTGATCCGCGCACGTCGGGTGACCGCACGCGCAGATCACGTTCTGCGGATCCTTGCCGTCGCGCGATCCGCAGTACGCGGAGCAGGTCGCATCGGCGACCGGAACGTCGCAGAGGCAGGCGAGATTCTCGCAGCGCATCATCGTTTGGCTCGTCATCCCGGTGCGTTTCCCCGCGCCGTGCGGCGACCAAACGGACGTCCGGGCGTCTAACGCCGCCGTGACCGGCCGGGCGATCCTTTCGATGGGCTGGCGCGACGTGCTGTTCGCGCACTATCGCGCCGATGCGGCCCGCATCGCCGCGACGCTGCCGCCCGGGATCGAGCTCGACACCTTCGACGGCTCGGCGTGGCTGAGCGTCGTGCCGTTCCGCCTGACGCGCGTGCGCTTGCGCGCGATGCCGATCGTGCTGCCCGGGTTCGGCGACGTCCCGGAGCTCAATCTGCGGACGTACGTCCGCGCCGGCGCGCGGCGCGGGATCTATTTCTACACGTTGGATGCGGGGAGCCCGGTCGCGGCGGCGGCGGCGCGCGTCATGACCGGGCTGCCGTACGTCCCGGCGCGGATGCGCGTGCGGACCGATGCGGGCTGGCTCGCGTTCGAGAGCGAGCGCGCCCGGCGCGGCGCGCCGGACGTGCGATTCCGGGCGCGCTTCCGGCCGACCGGCCCGACGTTCGCGACGCGCGGCGAGACGCTCGAAGCGTTCCTGCACGACCGCTTCGCCTTCTTCACGCCGCGCTTCGGGCGCATCGTCGCGGGCGAGGTCGCGCACGCGCCCTGGCAGCTCTCCCGCGTCGATCTCGCGATCGCGGAGAACACGCTCGGCGAGCTGATCGGCTACCCGCTCGGACGGACCCCCGATCTCGCGACGTTCTCGCGCGGGGTCGACGTGCGCGCGAGCGGCGTGGCGCCGCTGCCCCGCGAAGCCGTCGCGCATGGACCCTGACGACGCGCCCGATCTCGCCGCGCTGCCCGGGGCGGCGCATCTCGGCGGCCCGTTCCTGCGCCGGCTGGAAAGCCTCGACGCGGTCGAAGCCCCCGAGCGCGCGAGCATCCTGCGCGACGTGGCCGACGTGCTCGGCGTCTTCATCGCGCGCGATCTCGTGCAGTTCGTGTTCATGCCGCCCCAGTCGGTCGAGCCCGAGGGCGGGCCGATCGATCTGATCGCGCCCGTGGCCGAACCCGAGCCGCAAGTCGCGTGGTTCACCGTCGACGAGGCCGGCTACGACGAGTATCGCGACACCGTTACGCTCATCGGCGACCTCGCCGATCTGCTCAATCCGCCGATCGTTCTCGACCTCGAAGAGGAAGACGACGACCCCGCGCCCCCGGCCGACTAGCGGCCGGCATCCGTGCCCGGGCTTCCGCCGAGCGTCCCGGCAGGGTATACTCGCGAATATGACGTTGAATAAAGCGGCTCGGCCATAGCACGCCGCGCCTATAATCCCGAAGCGCGGCCGCGCTCGACCGAAGAGCCCTCCAAAGAGGCTCCGCTCGAACTGTTCGGCACGATCAAGCAGGTGTTTCCGAGCACGACGTTCGCCGTCGAACTCGAGAACGGTCAAACGATCCTCGCCCACATCGCCGGGCGGCTGCGGCGCCATCGCATCAAGATTCTGCCGGGCGATCGCGTCGATCTCGAGATGTCGCCGTACGATCTCACCAAGGGACGGATCGTCTATCGTTACCGCGCGGGTGAAGCGCGCCGCTCGTAAGCCGAGCGGGCGCCTCGAATGCGGTCTACTCGACCGCCGCGGGATCCGAGGCCGCGTCTTCGATATCGGTGATCTGCTCCGGGCCGTGAAGCGTCTCGGTGACCTTTCGGCCGCCGTCCCGGATGGGATCGCTGACGATGCTGTAGTGCGCGTGGCCGTGGCCTCCGCCGTCGTCGGCGTGCAACGTCCCCGCGAGGATGCGGCCGTCCGCGAGCGTGAGCCGCACGGGCTTTCCGATGTAGTCTTTGACCTCTGCCTCTGTCATCGCTTCGTCCTCGTCGTTCGTTCGGGTGATTGACGAGTCCGTACCCACTCGCGATCAGATCGGCGCATCGTCCGCGTGCGACGCGTACTCCTTCGACGAGAAGTACCAGCTCGGAAGCGTCGCCGGAAAGCTGATGTTACGAAATTTGTAATCGACGATCGTGCCGTCGCCCGCGTAGCCGTCGCCGACGGTTCCGTGAATGTCCGTCACGATCGGCGTGCCGTCGAGCATCCCGACCGTAATGTCGAAGATCACGCCGTAGACGTCGTGATCGCCGACGAAGAGTTTATCGGTCGCGACCAGACGTTTGAGCTCGTAGCTCGTGCGATCGGCGTCGATCTCGCGCAGGCGGTTTCGATCGGGGTCGCGCGTCGGTTCGAGCTTGAGCTTCACGGTGTCGCCGTCGTACGTGACGGAGACGACGTCGTAATCGAACTCGCCGATGACCTGGACGGTCCCGAGCAGCGGCAGCGTGGAGCCCGTCGGCTCGGGCGTCGGAACGTCCGAGACCGGATGCGGATGTTCGGGGGCCGGCTGGAACACGTCGGCCGTCGGCGGCCCCGGATCGCGCTGTTCGTTGAACGCCGGGCGATTGAACGTGAGCGCGCCGCGGTTGATGCTGCGGTACACGCGCCGTTGGAGCGCGGCATCGTCGCTCGTGCGAACCCACACCTTATCGATGTAGCTATTCGCGTAGTCGGGATAGCCCTGGTCCGTGTTCTGCTTACGGCTGATCGTATAGATCTCGTACGGCGGCGGCGGCCGGTGCGACCGGAACTTGGCGCGGATCGCGCCGAGGAGCCGTTTCGGCGAGAGCGTGGGCGACGGCTCCGGGCTCGGCGCATCGAGTGCGGCCGCGAGAAAGAGGGCGAGCATATCGCCCTTTCATTCGCGTCCGCCCGCGCCGGGCCCGGCCGCGTCGCCCGTCAGGCCGTGTGAGCCGGAGGCGCGGTCGCCTCGACCGCCGTGAACGCGCTCAGGATCTTGTAGGTGTGCGAAGCGCCCTCGGGCACGACCCACGAATCGCCCGGCTCCAGCTGCGTCACCGCGCCTTCGAGATGCAATTCGGCGCTTCCGGAGATCACGTATCCGACCGTCTCGTAGGGGCGCGACGCCGTCGCCTTGGGCTCGCCCGGCGCCTCGTCCCGCCACAGCCGTAGCGAGACCGCCGAGCCGCGCGCGAGCAGTAGATCGCCGTCCTTCCCGCGCTTCGCGGAGGAGGCCGAGACTTTCGAAGTATCGCTATTCGTCATGCCGCAACCCTACCCAGGGCGGCGCCGCCCGCTCGCGCGAGATCGCATCCATGCAACTCGCACCGTATCTCTTTTTCGACGGTACCTGCGAAGCGGCATCGAGCGAATACGCCCGCGGAGGCGCCGCAGAACACGGAGGTGCCCGTCCGAGATCCGCGACCGGGTGATGCACGCGACGTTCGAGGGCGGGCTCCACGATGATGGCCGCCGCCGATTCGTTCGCACCGGGCCGCTCCGACCCGGGTCGCGTCTCGATCTCGATCGCGCTCGCCGATGCCGATGAGGGCCGCCCATCTTCGAGGCGCTCGCCGCGGACGGCGCGATCTCGAGGCCGTGCGAGAAACGATTCCGGGGCGCGACGCTCGGCGCGTGCGAGGATCGCTTCGGGATCGGCTGGATGGTGAACGCCGGGTAACCGCGCACCCGGGCGCGACGGTAATGCGGCCGCTCGCGGCGAACGTGGGCGTACGTGGACGTTTTACGGTTCGACGGGTTGACGCGGGCTTACGGCGCGCGCGAGATCTTCGGCGATCTCTCGGGCGTCATCCGCGACGGCCAGACGATCGGGCTCGTCGGCCCCAACGGCGCCGGGAAATCGTCGCTCGTGCGCATCCTCGCCGGACTCGAAGCGCCCGACGGCGGGACGCTCGTCCGCGCGCGCGACGTGCGGCTCGGCTACCTGAGCCAGGCGGCGAACGCCGACGACGGCGGGACGCTGCGCACGCTGCTGGCCCGCGCCTTCGAACGCTTTCACGCGGCCGAAGCGCATCTACGCGCGCTCGAGGAAGCGCTCTCGACGACCGAGGATCCGGACGCCCTCGACAAGGCGCTGCACGCGTACGGCGAGGCGCGCGAGGCCTTCGATCGCCACGGCGGCGATGCGATCGAACGGCGGATGCGCTCGATGCTCGCCGCGTTCGATTTCGACGAAGACGATCTCGACCGCCAGATCGCATCGTTCTCGGGCGGTCAGCGCACGCGCGCGTCGCTCGCGCGACTGCTACTCGAAGAGCCCGATTATCTCATCCTCGACGAGCCGACCAACCATCTCGATCTCGAGACGGTTCGCTGGCTCGAAGAATTCCTGATCGGCGATCATCGCGCGACGCTCGTCGTCTCGCACGACCGGTTCTTTCTCGATCGCGTGGCGAACGAGATCTGGGAACTCGACGGCGGGACGCTCTCCACGTACGCCGTCCCGCGCGGGCGCGGCTACGAGGCGTACCTCGTCGAGAAAGCCGAACGACTCGCGCTCGCGCAGCGCAAGTACGAGGCGTTCAAGGAGGAGGAGAAGCGCCGCAAAGACGTCGTCGCCGAACTCCGCACGCACGGTTCGCATAATTACTCGCACGTGAAGAGCCGCGAGAAACAACTCGCGAAGATGGAGCGCGTCGAAGCGCCGAAATCGTCGCAGGCGTCGATCTCCGTGAAGCTCGATGCGGCGCGCCGCGCGACGACCGGACTCGCGGTCGACGTGAAGGGGCTCGCGAAATCGTTCGGCGAGCCGCTCTTCTCCGGACTTTCGTTCCAAATCGCCCGCGGCGAACGCGTCGCGCTCGTCGGGCCCAACGGCGCCGGAAAGTCGACGCTGCTCGAGATCCTCGCGGGGCGCCTCGCGCCCGATGCCGGCGGCGTCAAGATTCTCGAAGGCGTGAAGACGGCGTTCTTCGCGCAGGATTCGTCCGACGATCTCGCACCCGAATTGAGCGCCGTCGATGCCGTGCGCGACGGCCCGAACGTGACCGATCAAGCGGCGCGCGCGCTTCTCGGCCGGCTCGGCCTCGGCGGCGATGCGGCGGAGAAGCCCGTCGGCGCCTTCTCGGGCGGCGAGCGGCGGCGGATCATGCTCGCCCGGCTGATGGCCCGTTCGGCGGATCTGCTGTTCTTGGACGAACCGACGAACGACCTCGATATCCCGAGCCGCGAAGCCCTCGAGGCCGTCCTCGTGACCTACGGCGGAGCGATGATCGTCGTCTCGCACGACCGCTATCTGTTGCGACGTCTCGCCGAGCGCGTGCTGTGGCTGCACGACGGTGGCGCGACGTTCGTGCAGGGCGGCTACGAACGTTTCGAAGAGCTCGTGCGAACGGGAGGCGCGAAGGAACCCGCGGCATCGAACGGCGGCAAGAACGGTAAAGCGGTAAACGATCGCGGCTCGAACGGGAAACCGGCGAACGATCGCGCGTCGAGCGGTGCCGCGAAATCCGCCGAATCGCACCGTCCCGAGCGATCGAGCGGCGCGAGCGGTGCGAACGCGAACGGCAAAGCGAACGGCGCGAACGCGAA
>CAZZZK010000075.1:0-9992 GCA_964658555.1 Vulcanimicrobiota bacterium
CCCGCGATCCGCTCGCCGTCGCCTCGTACCGGTACGATCTGCCGGCCGATCGGATCGCGCGGACGCCCGCCGAGCCCGCGGACGCGTCCCGGCTCCTCGCCGTCGGCCCGGTGCCGCCCGGAGGCGAAGGTGCCGGCGCCGGGATGCGCGATCTGCGCTTCTCGGAGTTTCCGGAGCTGCTGCGGGCGGGCGACGTGCTCGTCGTCAACGAGACGCGGGTCATCCGGTCGCGGCTCCCGGGGCGCCGGGAACCGGGCGGCGGGGCCGCCGAGATCTTCCTCGTGCGTCCCGCGGCGGGCGACGCCTTCGATCCGGAGGCGCGCGACTGGCTCGCGCTCGTGCGGCCGGGGCGCTCGCTTCGTGAGGGGGCGCGCGTTCGGCTCGGCGACGGAACGGCGGTCGCCGTCGTCGCCGTGCGTCCGGGCGGGACGCGGATCGTTCGCTTCCCGGACGGCGTCGCGCTCGGCGACCTCCTCGAACGCTGCGGCGAGGTGCCGCTCCCGCCGTACGTGGGCCCGGGCGACGCCGCCCGCGCCGCGCGGTATCAGACGGTGTTCGCGCGCGTGCCGGGAAGCGTCGCCGCGCCGACGGCGTCGCTGCACTTCACGACGGCCGTGCTCGAACGGATCCGCGTCCGCGGCGTCGCGATCGCGCCGCTCGTGCTCGACGTCGGCCTCGGGACGTTCAAACCGATGGATTCGGAGCGCGTGGACGAGCACGTCATGCACGCGGAGCGCTTCGAGATCCCGGCCGAAACCGCGGAGGCGGTCGCGGCCGCGCGGCGCGCGGGACGGCGCGTCGTCGCGGCGGGGACGACCGTGCTCCGGGCGCTCGAGGCATCGGCCGCCGCGACGGGCCGGGTCTGCGCGGGCCGCGCGGAGACGGCGCTCTTCGTCACCCCGGGCTTCCGGTTTCGTTCGGTCGACGCGCTGCTCACGAATTTCCATCTCCCCGCCTCGACGCTGCTCGTCCTCGTCGCCGCCTTCGCCGGCTACGACCGTACGATGGCCGCGTACGCGGCGGCGATCGAGCGCGGCTACCGGTTCTACTCGTTCGGCGACGCGATGTTCGTGGAACGGGCTTCGTAGCGGGAGCAGCACCCGGAGCGGCGTGCGCAGGGGCGCCGCGGGTGCCGGGCTCCGCATCCGAGCGCCGGGTCGTTTCGCCGCCGGGCCGGTGACGCTCGCGGCTACCTCGCGGCGGACGCAAGGGCGACCGCGAGCGCGAGGCCGAGCGCCGCTCCGGCGAGCTCGAAAGCGATCGTCGCGCCCGGTATCGGTGCGCGGCAGGTTCGGCAGCGTCCGCGAAGGACGAGCCACGAGACGATCGGGACGTTGTCGAGCGGCGAGATCGCGTGCGAACATGCATCGCAATGCGACCGGGGCGCCGCGACCGATTCGCCGCGGCGCAGACGCACGACCGTCACGAGCGCGAACGACCCGAGCGACGCACCGAGGAGAGCGCCGATCAGCGCCGGCATCCACGTCGTCGGCTCCATCCGGTCTCGCTTCTCCCCGGCGGCCGCCTCGTCCGCGCGTTGACATCTCTTTACGGGCTTGGTATTCTACCCGGGTTGTGGCCCAGGCCGCGAGCGCCTCGTCGCGCTCGCGGCGGAAGGCCTAAGAAGAACGCCAGGCTACGTGGAGTTGAGATGAAGAACATCATCGGCCGGAAGGTCGGGATGACGAGCGTATTTACCGCCGACGGTACGTACGTTCCGGTCACCGTGATCGAAGCCGGCCCGTGCGTCGTGCTGCAGCACAAGACCGTCGAGAAGGACGGCTACGAAGCCGTCGCTCTCGGGTTCGCCGACGCGCGTAAGAACGGCCTGACGAAGCCCGAAGCCGGCGTCTTCAAGAAAGCCGGCATCGACACGCCGAAGAAGCACGTTCGCGAATTCCGCCGCTCGATCGACGGCGCGCCCGCCGTCGGCGAGACGCTCCGCGTCGACGCCTTCACGGCCGGCGAGTACGTCGACGTCGTCGGCGTTTCGAAAGGCCACGGCTTCTCGGGCGGCATCAAGCGTCATAACTTCAGCGGCGGCGGCCGGACTCACGGTTCGATGATCCATCGTCAGCCGGGTTCCAACGGCGATACGAACGCCGGGCATACGGTCCGCGGTTCGCGGCGCCCGGGGCATTACGGCGTCGACCGTACGACGCATCAGAATCTCGAGATCGTCCGCGCCGACGTCGAGCGGAACATCCTGCTCGTCCGCGGCCCGGTCCCGGGCGCGAAGAACGGTCTGATCCTCGTCTCGGCCGCCGTGCGTCCGCCGAAGCCCGCCGGCCCGGCTCCTTCGAAAGCCGGTAAGTAATGCCGAACGTCATCGACGTCAAGGGCGCGAACGTCCGTAGCGCAGATGTCCCGGCCGCGTTCGCGAATGCCGAGCCCGGCAAACGTAACGCGATGTTCCGCGCGGTCTTCCGCGAGCTGAGCAACCCGCGTGCCGGCACCGCCTCGACGAAGCGCCGCGACGAAGTGCGCGGCGGCGGCCGCAAGCCGTGGAAGCAGAAGGGCACCGGCCGCGCGCGACAGGGCTCGACCCGTTCGCCGCAGTGGCGTCACGGCGGCGTCGTTTTCGGACCGAAGCCCCGCGACTACGTCGTCTCCCTCAACAAGAAAGAGCGCAAGGCCGCCTTCCGCGCCGCGCTCGCCGAACGCTTCGCGAGCGACAGCGTGACCGTGCTCGCGACCGACGGCTTCGCGATGACGAAGACGCGCGAGTTCGCCGTGCTCCTGTTCGGCTCGGTCAAGGCCGCCGTAACGGGGCCTCGCACGCTCGTCGTCTACGCCGAGGGCGAGCACGATTCGCTCGGTACGGCGATCGCGCGGGTCGGCGGCAACCTCGCCCGCGTCGGCGTCACCCATACGGGCGCGCTCGACGTGAAGGACGTACTCGGCTACGCGCGCCTCGTCTTCACGGCGGCGGCGCTCGACGAGATCGTCGCGAAATTCCCCGAGCGGATCAAGAAAGAGAGCGCAGCGTAATGGAAGCGCGCGACGTCATCATCGCCCCGATGATCACCGAGAAGTCGATGACGGGGACCGCCGTCGACCAGTATACGTTCGAAGTCGATCGTCGAGCGACGAAGACGCAGATCCGTGCCGCGGTCGCCGAGATCTTCAAGGTCGACGTGCTCAAGGTCAACACGGTGAGCGTCCAGGGCAAGGTCAAGAACTTCGCCCGTCGCGGTACGCGCACGCACGGCCGCCAGTCGGACTGGAAGAAGGCGATCGTGACGCTCAAGCAGGGTCAGAAGATCGAACTCGGCGGCGTGAACCCGTTCGAGCAATGATTCGCATGTATCTCTCGCTCGATCGTATCGTCGCTCGCGCCTCGCGCTCGAGCGAAACCGACACGCGACTCATCGCCCGAGGCCTCGCAGTGGGCTCGTCGGCTCTTTTGGTAGAGGCTAAATAGTATGGCTGTTAAGCGGTATCGTCCGACGTCGGCGGGGCAGCGGTTCATCACGACCGTCGACATGAAGGATCTGACCAAGAAGAAGCCCGAGCGTTCGCTCGTCGAGGTCAGTAAGAAGCATTCCGGCCGGAACAACAACGGGCATATCACGGTGCGCCATAAGGGCGGCGGGACGCGCACGCAGTATCGCATCATCGATTTCAAGCGCACGAAGGACGCGATCCCGGCGAAGGTCGCCTCGATCGAGTACGATCCCAACCGCTCGGCGCGCATCGCGCTGGTCAACTATCGCGACGGCGAGAAGCGCTACATCCTCGCGCCCGTCGGTCTCGAGATCGGTCAGCTGATCGAATCGGGCGAGGCGGCCGACATCAAGCTCGGCAACTGCCTGCCGATCAAGAACATCCCGCTCGGTACGGTCATCCACAACATCGAATTGCGGCCGGGCGAGGGCGGCAAGCTCGTCCGCAGCGCCGGTTCGTCCGCGCAGCTGATGGCGAAGGAGGGCGAGTACGCTCAGGTCCGCATGCCGTCCGGCGAAGTGCGGCGCATCGCGATGGTCTGTCGCGCGACGATCGGCCAGCTCGGGAATCTCGATCACGAGAACGTCGTCATCGGGAAGGCCGGCCGGATCCGCCACATGGGCAAGCGCCCGTCGGTTCGCGGCATCGCGATGAATCCGGTCGACCATCCGCACGGCGGCGGTGAGGCACGGTCCACGTCGGGCCGTCCGCCGACCACGCCTTGGGGTCAGATGACGATGGGCAAGAAGACGCGCCGCAATAAGCGCACCTCGAAGATGATCGTTCGTAAGCGGAGTTCGAAGTAATGGGTCGTTCGCTCAAAAAGGGTCCGTTCGTTGCGGATCACTTGATCGCGAAGGTCGAGAAGATGAACAGCACGCGCGAGAAGCGCGTCATCAAAACGTGGTCGCGCGCGAGTACGATCGTGCCGCAGATGGTCGGTCATACGATCGGCGTGCACAACGGCAAGTCGCATATCCCCGTCTTCGTCACCGAGAACATGGTCGGGCATAAGCTCGGCGAGTTCTCGCCGACGCGCACGTTCAAGGGTCACTCCGGTCAAGAGAAGAGCTCGGTGAAGTGATGGCCGACGTAACGCAGGCCGCCGCCGAGCGCTCGCAGGCGCTCGCCCATCTCAAGTTCGCGCGTATCGGCCCGCGCAAGCTCCGTCGGGTCGCCGACGCGATTCGCGGCGTGACGGTGCGCGAAGCGTTCGTGCTCCTGAAATTTTCGGGCGTCTTCGCATCGGAGCCGATCGAGAAGCTGCTCCGCAGCGCCGTCGCCAACGCCGAGAACAATCACAATATGGATACGGACGGTCTCTTCGTTACGAAGATCACCGTCGACGGCGGGCCGGGCGGTTCGTACACGCGGCGGCTCGACCCGCGCGCGCAAGGTCGCGCCGCGTTCAAGCGCAAGCGCATGTCGCACGTGACGATCGCGGTCGGGAACACGCCGCCGAAGCACCAGCCGAAGAAGAAGTCGGGCGCGTCGATCGCGATGCCGACGATCGATTCGCGCCGCCGCAGCGTCACGAGCGCGGCTCCGGCCGCCAAACCCGCGCGCCGTCCGCGCAAACCCGCCGGCGACACGCCGCCCGCCGGAGCATCGGAGTAACCCATGGGACAGAAGATTCATCCGGTCGGCCTGCGGCTCGGGATCACGCGCACGTGGGAGAGCCGCTGGTTCGAGAAAAAGAACTATCGCCTCTGGCTGCACGAAGATCAGCAGATCCGAAAGTATTTCGGAAAGCTGACGCGCGCCGCCGCGATCTCGAAAGTCGAGATCGAGCGCCGTGCGAATCAGGCGCGCATCATCGTGCACACGGGCAAGCCCGGTATCATCATCGGCAAGCGCGGCGTCGGCATCGAAGATATCCGTAAGAATCTCGAGCGCCTGACGCAGAAGAACGTTCAGGTCAACGTCGTCGAGATCAAGCATCCCGAACTCGACGCGCGCCTCGTCGGCCAGAACATCGTCGATCAGCTCGAGAAGCGCATCGCGTTCCGTCGCGCCATGAAGCAAGGCATCATGCGCACGATGAAGGCCGGCGCCAAGGGCGTCAAGGTGATGTGTTCGGGCCGTCTCGGCGGCGCCGAGATCGCGCGCACCGAGCAGAATCACGATGGGAAGGTCCCGCTGCACACGCTGCGCGCGGATATCGATTACGCGCACGTCGAGGCGTTCACGACCTTCGGGCGCATCGGCGTCAAGGTCTGGATCTACAAGGGCGAGGTCATGCCCGACGCGGTTCGTCCCGAGCAGCGTCCCGAACGGCCGGCGCCGCCGCAGCAGCCGCTCGGCGAGCGCGCGACGTTCCGCGACCGGCGCAACGATCGTCGCGGCGGCCGCGGACGCGGCCCCGGCGGCGACGGCGCGCAGACGAATGCACCCGATGCCGCGTCGGCGGGCGATCTCGTGCTGCCCACTCCCGCGGAGATCGAGAACAACGGTCAGTCGCTCGACTCCGTCATCGACGGCGCGCTCGCGAAGCCCGATCACGCGGTATCGACGGGCGCGCACGGCGGCGGCGAGACGCACGACCGCGCGGCGGAACACGGAAAAGGCGTGACGACCGAGACCTCCGTGGTCGACGACGCGTCGCAGCGCACGACCGATGCCGCCGAGCGTCCCGGAGCTCCGTCGGCGTCCGCGACGGCGACCGAGCCCGGTCCCGCCACCGACGGCGGCACGCACGCTCCGTCTCCCGATACGCAAGGCGATTCCTCCAGCGAGGCTCCGCAATAATGCTCACTCCGAAACGCGTCAAGTGGCGCAAACAGCACCGCGGCCGGATGACCGGGAAGGCGCTGACCGGCAACATGCTCACCTTCGGCGACATCGGTCTGCAGGCGCTCGAACCCGTGTGGATGACGAACCGCCAGATCGAGGCGGCTCGTATCGCGATGACGCGCCACATCAAGCGCGGCGGTAAGGTCTGGATCAAAGTCTTTCCGGACAAGTCCGTCACGAAGAAGCCGGCCGAAGTTCGCATGGGTTCCGGTAAGGGCAACCCCGAGTTTTGGGTCGCCGTGATCAAGCCCGGGCGTATCCTCTTCGAGATCGGCGGCGTCGGCGAAGACGTGTCGCGCGAAGCGCTACGTCTCGCCGCATCCAAACTTCCGATCGCGACGAAGATCGTGACGCGTGCGTCGCAGACGGAGGCCGTGGCATGAAGACGGACGAGTTGCAGTCGCTCCGCGGCCTGACGATCGTCGAGCTCCAGCAGAAAGCGCGCGAGACGAAGGAAGAGCTTTTCAATCTGCGCTTCCAGCTGCGCACGGGGCATCTGTCGGATTTCAGCCGCGTGAAATCGACGAAGCGCGAATACGCCCAGATTCAGACGGTCATCAGCGAGAAGCGTCTCGCGGAGGCCAAGCATGGAGCAGCCTAACGTGGAGCAGACCGCATCCCCCGGGACCGAAAGCGCCGAGGCCGCGCGCAATCGGCGTCGCGTCAAGCTGGGCCGCGTCTCGAGCGACAAGATGGACAAGACGATCGTCGTCGTGACGGAGACGCGCGTCCCGCACCCGACCTATAAGAAGATCGTCCGCAAGTCGGTCCGCTTCAAGGCGCACGACGAGAAGAACGACGCGAAGGCGGGCGATCTCGTGCGGATCATGGAGACGCGCCCGATGTCGCGTGACAAACGCTGGCGGCTGCTCGAAATCGTCGAGCGCGCGAAGTAAGAGACGATGATTCAACAAGAGACCCGGCTCAAAGTAGCCGACAACAGCGGTGCTCGCGAGCTCCTCTGCATCCACGTGCAGGGCGGATCGCGTCATCCCTATGCCTACGTCGGCGACATCATCGTCGGTACCGTGAAGAGCGCGATCCCCGGCGCCGCCGTGAAGAAGGGTCAGGTCGTGAAAGCGGTCGTGGTCCGCACGTCGCAGGCGATGAAGCGCGCGGACGGCTCGTTCATCAAGTTCGACGACAACGCGTGCGTGATCATCAAGGGCGAG
Source organism: Vulcanimicrobiota bacterium (assembly GCA_964658555.1). Lineage (GTDB taxonomy): Bacteria > Vulcanimicrobiota > Vulcanimicrobiia > Vulcanimicrobiales > Vulcanimicrobiaceae > CAZZYZ01. The sequence goes on from CAZZZK010000075.1 coordinate 7,413, forward strand.
AAAGGCAATCTCGATCCGCGCGGCACGCGCGTGTTCGGTCCCGTCTGCCGCGAACTCCGCGACCGCGGCTTCCTGAAGATCGCGTCGCTCGCACCGGAGGTGCTGTAGTCATGGCACGGACGGTCATCAATCGGCAGGCGGTCGAGAAGCCGCACGTGGTCAAGGGCGATCTCGTCGTCCTGCGCCGAGGCCGCGAGAAGGGCAAGCGCGGCACGGTCACGGCCGTGTTCCCGAAGGACGGCATGGCGACGGTCGGCGGCCTCAACGTCAAGAAACGCCATTCGAAGCAGGGCGTCGACGGTGCGAAATCCGCCGGCATCTACGAGAAGGAAGCGCCGATCCCGCTTTCGGCGCTTCAGATCGTCGACCCGAAGTCGGGTCTCCCCACGCGCGTGAAGCGCGTTCGCAAAGACGACGGAACCGTGACTCGCGTCGCGGTCCGCTCGGGCGAGGATCTCCTCGTCCCAGGTAAGGGCAAATAACGATGGCCGTAACGCGCCTACGAGAGAAGTACGATACCGACGTCCGCAAGAAGCTGATCGACAAGTTCGGCTATTCGAACGTGCATCAGGTACCGAAGCTCGAAAAAGTCGTCATCAACATGTCGGTCGGCGAGGCGATCCAGAACTCGAAAGTTCTCGATACCGCCGTCAAAGAGCTCGAAGCGATCAGCGGGCAGAAGCCCGTGATCACGAAGGCGAAGAAATCGATCGCGGCGTTCAAGCTGCGCGAAGGCATGTCGATCGGCGCGAAGGTCACGCTGCGCGGCGAGCGGATGTACGTGTTCCTCGATAAGCTGTTCAACATCACGCTGCCGCGTATCCGCGATTTCCGCGGGCTCTCGCGCAAATCGTTCGACGGCCGAGGAAACTACAACATGGGGCTGCGCGAGCAGATCGTGTTCCCCGAGATCAATTTCGATCGCGTCGATAAGATGCGCGGGATGGACATCGTCATCGTGACGACTGCGAAAAACGACGAAGAGGCGACGGAGTTCCTCACCCAGATGGGGCTGCCGCTGCAAAAGGAACGGACGTAATGGCGAAGACCTCCAGTATCGAGCGCGCGAAGCGCCCGCAAAAGTTTGCGGTCCGCGCGCACAATCGCTGCCTCGTCTGCGGGCGGCCGCGCGGCTTCTACCGGAAGTTCGGCATGTGCCGGATCTGCTTCCGCGAGAACGCGCATCGCGGCTTCATCCCCGGCATCACGAAAGCGAGCTGGTAGATGGGCGTCATTACCGATCCGATCGCGGACATGCTGACCCGTATTCGCAATGCGAATACGGCGAATCACGTGACGGTCGACATCCCCGCCTCGAAGATGAAAGCCGCCGTCGGCGAGATCCTCAAAGAGGAAGGCTTCATCCGAGAGATCGAGCGCGTGAACGAGGGGCCGCAAGGCGTCTTGCGCGTGACGCTCAAGTACGGGCCGGAAAAAGAGAAAGTCATCACCAACTTGCGGCGCATCAGCCGCCCGGGTCTGCGGATCTACACGGGGCACGGCGAGATTCCGCGCGTCCTCGGGGGTCTGGGACTCGTGATCATGTCGACGAGCAAGGGCATCATGTCGGGCAAACGCGCGAAGCGCGAAGGCTGCGGCGGTGAAGTCCTCGCGTACGTGTGGTAACGAGCTATGTCACGCATCGGTAAACTCCCCGTCTCCATCCCCGACGCGGTCACGGTCGACATCAAGGATTCGATCGTGCACGTGAAGGGCCCCAAAGGCGAACTCGCGCAGCGCATCCTGCCCGTGGTCGAGGTCAAGGTCGACGGCACGACGCTCGTCGTCGAGCGCAAGGGCGACGCGAAGGAGCATCGCTCCGCGCACGGCCTCACGCGAACGCTCGTCTCGAATATGGTCGAAGGCGTTTCCAAGGGCTTCCGCAAGAGCCTCGAGATCAACGGCGTCGGGTATCGCGCCGCGAAGTCGGGCGACTCGCTCAATCTCACGCTCGGCTATTCGCATCCGGTGAGCTACGCCGCGCCGGCCGGCATCTCGTTCGCGGTCGAGGGGACCAATAAGGTGCACGTCGACGGGATCGACAAGCAGCGCGTCGGTCAGGTCGCGGCCGAGATCCGCGACCTGCGTCCGCCCGAGCCCTACACGGGCAAAGGCATCCGCTACGAGGGCGAAGTCATCCGGAAGAAGCTCGGCAAAGCCGGCAAGGCTGGTAAGAAGTAATGCCTCTCGTTTCGAAAAACGAGCAGCGCGTCAAGCGCCACGCCCGCCTTCGGAAGAAGGTGATCGGGACGGCCGAGCGCCCGCGGCTGCAGATCCATCGCACGCTGCATCACATCTATGCGGCGATCATCGACGACGCGAAGGGTCACACGCTCGTCTCGGCTTCGACGCGCGAGAAATCGATCGGCGAGATCGCGTCGCGGACGAATCTCGACGCCGCGCGATTGATCGGCGAGGCGATCGGCCGCAAGGCGAAGGAAGCCGGGATCGATTCGGTCGTTTTCGATACGAGCGGTCTCAAGTATCACGGTCGCGTCGCGGCGCTCGCCGATGCCGCCCGCAGCGCCGGACTGGAGTTCTAGGACATGTACAATAGAGGCGGTCGCGATCGCGACAACT
>CAZZZK010000076.1:0-9965 GCA_964658555.1 Vulcanimicrobiota bacterium
ACAGCGCGAGCAGGATGCCGACCGAGATCGGCACGATGTACGGCTGCGCGGCCTGCGTCGCGACGCCGAGCCCCTCGACGGCCGAGATGACGGAGATCGCGGGCGTGATGATGCCGTCGCCGAAAAGCATCGCCGCGCCCGCGATGACGACGAGCGTCAGCCAATTCGCGCGCACCGGCATGCCGTACGCCTTCGACGGCGACGAGAGCGCGAGCAGCGCCAGGATTCCGCCCTCGCCGTCGTGATCGACGCGCATCAGCGTGCCGACGTATTTCACGCACACGACGAGCACGAGTGCCCAGATCAGCAGCGACGCGATGCCGAGAATGTTCTCGAGCGTCGGCTGGACGCGAGCCGTCGTGAAACACGTCTTGAGCGTGTAGAGCGGGCTCGTTCCGATGTCGCCGAAGACGACGCCGAGCGCCGCGAGCGCGAGCGACGGCTTGAATCCGCCCGCCTCGCTCGCGACGACTTTCGAACGAGGCTTGGCGGTCTCCGTCTGCGGTGCGTCCACGGGGCACCCTACTCCGTCGGCGGCCTCCCGATGCCTCTTCGGACGAGGTCGCTCGCTCGTCCCCGGCCAACCGGAACCGACTAGCCCGGTCCGCTCGTGCCGAACGTCGCCGTGTTCGGATCTACGCCCTCGCGCATTGGTACGGCGCGGGCGGCGGAGAGACGCTGTTCCGGAGAACGGGAGCCGGATGGACGCGCATCGTCGGCGGAGGCGGCGGGTTCGGCGTCGCCGACATGCGCGCGCTTCGCGTGCCCGCATCCGCGTGGTGTCCGCTCGAAATCTACGACGCGAGATGTGCGCGCCGCCGACGGCTCGTTTCGCGCGGCGTCACGATTCGCGGTGCGCGGCGAAGGCCGCGGCCGTCTCCTCGGGTTCGTCGATCTCGGCCGACCCCGGCGAGGACGCATGCGCCGCGAAGACGATCCGGCGTACGACGGGCGTCGCGAGCCATGCCGTCGCGCACAACGTGATCGCCGCACCTGCCGCGAGCGTCGGCGCGAAGCCGATCCGCCCAGCGAGAAGACCGCCGCAGGCCGAGCCGATCGGCAGCGTTCCCCATAGGAGCGTCCGCGCGGTCGCGTTGACCCGGCCCTGCAGTGCCGGCGCCACGGCGCCTTGGCGATAGCTGACGGTCAGGATATTGTAGACGGGTATCGCGCATGAAAGCACGAGCTGCGACGCGACGAGCAACGCGACGATGTTCGCGAGCGACCACGATCGCTGAGCGAACGGCACGATCGCGAGCGCGCCCGAGGAGAGGATCTGCGCCGCCACGAGCGTGCGTGCGAATCCGAAGCGCGCGCCGAGGCGCGGCGCCAGGATCGCGCCGACGAAGCCGATCTCGCCGCACACGAAGACGATGCCGATCGTCGCCGGTGCGAGATGGAGCGAGCGATACGCGAACAGCAGATACGCCGCACCGCCGATCGACGAGCCGAGATTCGACGTCGCGGTCGAACCGATGAGCTGCGGCAGGCCGCGCGTCGCGAAGACCGCGCGCCAGCCTTCCCGGAGCTCTTCGAGGAACGACGTCCGAGCGCGCCGCGCCGCGCTCGCGACCGCGCGAGCCGGAAGATTGATGAGCGCGAGCGCCGAGAGCGCGTAGCCGCAGGCGACGGCGGCGAGCGCGAGCGGGCCGCCCACGAGCCCGACGAGCGCACCGCCGCCGCCGTTACCGACCGCTTGCGAGAGCGATTGCGAGATCTCGAGGCGCGCGTTCGCGCGGGGCAGATCCGGGCCGTCGACGACCTCCGGCAGCACCGCTTGATACGCGACGCCGAAAAAGACGTTGAGCACGCCGACGACGGTCGCGACCGCCGCGAGAAATGCGATCGAAAGGGACCCCGCGTGCGCGGCGACGGGGATCGACGCGACCGCCATCGCACGGCCGGCGTTCGCGCATGCGAGGATGCGCCGCCGCGGCCAGCGATCGACGAGCACTCCGACGGGGAGCCCGATCAGCGGAAAGGCGACCGTCTCGAGCGCTTCGAGCATGCCGACCTGCCAGGGCGTCGCGTGGAGCGCGAGGATGCCGACGCTCGGGATCGCGAGCGTCGCGAAGCTGCTCGCGACGACGCTGCACGTCTGCCCCGTCCACAGAAAGGCGAACGCGCGATTCATGCGGCTGCGTTTCGCGCCGGTCGTCCGCACGTCATCGAAAAATCTTTATTTCATCGCCGAAGCAGTTCGCGTGCGTAAAAATCCGCGGCCGATGTTACCTTAGGCCGCGACCCGCGGCGGCCGTCGTACGTTAATAGGAGAAGCGTTTCGGTCGAAGGCTCGAACGGAAATCACGGAACGGCAGTAAGGACGATATGAGAGATACGATTACGAGCGCCGCGAGCATCTACGTCGCGAGCCTGATCATCGGGGGCGGCGCGTTCCTCGGTTTCGCCGTCGGTCACGCGACGGGGCTCGCCGCCGTCGTCTACGGTGCGGCGGCGGTGGTCTCCATCGCGGGCATCGTGTTCGCGGGCATGAAGACGATGCAGACGATGGAGTCCGAGATCACGCGCTGACTGACGCATCGGCGGCCGCGGTCCGAGCGATGAGGCCGCCCCGGCGCGCCATCGTCGCGGCGCCGATCGGTCCGGCATCGTTTCCGAGATGCGCGCGGACGATCGCGACGCTCGCTCCGGAAAGCATCGTCGTACGCGCGGCGACCTTCGGCCCGAGCGCATCGAGCAGCATCGCCCCGGCGGCGGCGACGCCTCCGCCGAGCGCGACGACCTCCGGATTGACGAAGGTCACGACGTTCGCGATCCCGCGCGCGAGATCGTCCGTGTAGCGATCCCAGGCGGCGAGTCCGTGCGGCTCCTTCGCCGCCGCGGAATCGCAGATCGCCTTCGACCCGAGGCGCGCGCGATCGCCCGTGGTCAGCGTGCTCGTCGGGAACGAGGCTTCGATCGCGAGCGCGTGCCGGACGAGTCCGGTGCCCGATGCCTGCGCTTCGAAGCAGCCGACTTTGCCGCAGTTGCAATAGAAGCCGTCGTCGGAGCGAATCTGATGGTGGCCGACTTCGCCCGCCACCGCATCGTTCCCGAGGACGAGCGTCCCCTCGGCGACGATCCCGCCGCCGATGCCCGTGCCGAGCGTGAGCAGGACGAAGTTCGCGACTCCGCGGCCGGCGCCGTACGTATGCTCGCCCAGCGTCGCGCAGCGCGCGTCGTTCGCGACGTACGTCGCGATGCCGAACCGATCCGATAGCCGCTTGCCGAGCGGCACGTCGCGCCAGCCGAAGTTCGGCGAGTACCGGATCGTCCCGGTTTTCACGTCGATGTTCCCGGGCGACCCGAGACCGATCGCTTCGACCGTCCCCATCGCCCGGCCGAGCACCTCGTCGATCGCATCGCAGATCGTCGCGATCGCGGGGTCCGGCCGCCGGTCCTCGATGCCGCGCTCGGCACGATCGACGATCCGTCCCTCGCCGTCGACGAGCGTCGCCGAGACGTGCGATCCGCCGAGATCGACTCCGAGCGTTTGCGAGCGATGTACCTCGCCGTTCATGGGAATGACCTCCGTAGCGATCGACGGTAAGAAGTTGCAGCCTCCAGCGAATTCGGCGAAGGATGTTGCCGTCGTCCTACCCCAAAGACACGCGTACCTCCGGCGCTCGTCCCGACGCGCCGCTTACGGACGGGAGACTCTCGATGGCATTCCACGGTGCGATTTTCGATGTCGACGGAGTCCTCGTCGACTCGCCGCACGAGCTCGCGTGGCGCGAATCGTTCCGACGCCTGATGGAGACGGCGTGGGCTGACATCGCGGCGGAGACGAGCTACACGCCCGAGGCGTTCTCGCCCGCGCTCTATCAGCAGATCATGGCCGGCAAGCCGCGCATGGCGGGTGCGACGGCCGCGCTCGAACACTTCGGCGTGCCCGACGTCGAGCGCCGCGCGAAAGAATACGCCGACGCAAAACAGGATCAGGTCGTCGCGCTGATCGAGGCGGGAAAGTTCACCGCCTTTCCCGATGCCCTGCGTTTCATTCTCGCGGTGAAGAATCTCGGCATACCGGTCGGTTGCGCGTCGTCTTCGAAGAACGCCGGACTCTTCCTCAAGCAGATCCGTCTCGATACGTTCGCGCGGGAGAACGGGATCGAGTACGGCTTCATCAAGCAGGGCCTCGTGCTGCTCGACCTCTTCGACGCCAACGTCGCGGGCCGCGATTTCGCGCAGGGGAAGCCGCATCCCGAAATCTTCCTGACGGCGGCGCGGGAGCTCGGCGTCAATCCGGCGCTGTGCTTCGTCGTCGAAGACGCAACGAGCGGCATCCAAGCCGCCAAGGCGGGGAAGATGGCCGGACTCGGCGTCGCTCGACTCGACGACGCCGCCCTGCTCGCCGAAGCGGGCGCGGATCTCGTCGTCACCTCGCTCGACGACGTGTCGCTCGGCGGACTCGCCGAAGGCAGATTACGCGAGCGAAGGTCGAGCGCGGACGAATCGCTTCGCACGAGCGATCGTCCGCGCAGCGTCTGGTCGCTCGAGTACGACCGCTTCGATGCGAGCCGTCAGGGCTTGCGCGAAGCGCTCACGACGCTCGGCAACGGATACTTCGCGACGCGCGGCGCGCTCGCCGAAGCGGCCGCCGACGACGCGAACTATCCCGGCAGCTACGTCGCCGGGCTCTACAATCGCGCGACGACCGAGGTCGCGGGCCGCGACGTCGTCAACGAAGACCTGGTCAACGTCCCGAATTGGCTGCCGTTCGCATTCCGCATCGAGGGCGGCGCGTGGTTCGACGTGCAGCAGGCCGACGTTCTCGATCATCGCATCGAGCTCGATCTGCGTACGGCCGTTCTGACGCGCCGGCTGCACTGGCAAGACGGCGACGGCCGCCGCACGAGCATGGTGCAGCGACGGATCGTGAGCATGAAGGACGTGCACTACGCCGCGATCGAGTGCTCGTTCGTCGCGGAGAACTGGTCGGGATCGCTCGACGTGAAGTCGGGGATCGACGGCTCCGTCGTCAACGCCGGCGTCAAGCGCTACCGCGATCTCAACGGCAAGCACCTCGACATCGTTTCGGCCGCGCAGACGAGCCGCGAGACGGTCGTCCTGGTCGCGGAGACGAACCAATCGCACGTCAGACTCGGGATCGCGACGCGCCTGCGCATCACGAGCGACGCGGACGCGACGGCTCGCCGCGAACTCGAAAACGTCGGCGAGCGGATCTCGCAGACGATGACGATCGCGCTCGAGCGCGGCGTCCCCGCCACGATCGAAAAGATCGCCGCGCTGTACACCTCGCGCGACCGCGCGATCTCGGACGTCGGCGAGGAAGCCGCGGCCGCCGCGGAGCGGGCGCCTGCATTCGAAGAGCTTCTCGGCCGCCACGTCGGCGCGTGGAGCAGCCTGTGGGAGCGGTTCGACATCGAGCTCGACAGCGGCAATCAGTGGACCGAGATGGTGCTCCACCTCCACGAGTTCCATCTGCTGCAAACCGTCTCGCCGAACACGATCGGGCTCGACGTCGGCGTACCGGCGCGCGGCTGGCACGGCGAAGCCTACCGCGGCCACATCTTCTGGGACGAGATGTTCATCTTCCCGTTCTTGAATTTCCAGCGCCCGGTACTCGCGGAGACGCTGCTCCGCTATCGGTACAACCGCCTCGAGGCGGCCCGCGCGGCGGCGAAAGCCGAGGGCTACGCGGGCGCGATGTTCCCGTGGCAGAGCGGCAGCAACGGTCGCGAAGAGACCCAGCAGGTCCACCTCAATCCGAAATCCGGCCGCTGGCTCCCCGATCACTCGCACCTGCAGCGGCACGTCAATATCGCGATCGCGTACAACGTCTGGCAGCACTACATGGTCACGGGATCGATGCAGTTCTTGCGTTTCCTCGGCGCGGAACTGCTGATCGAGATCGCGCGCTTCTGGGCGAGCGCGACCACGTTCAACGAGCAGCTCGGCCGGTTCGAGATCCGCGGCGTGATGGGTCCCGACGAATATCACGAGGCCTATCCCGGCAGCGAGAAACCGGGGCTCGCGAACAATACGTATACGAACGTGATGGCGGTCTGGGTGATGCAGCGCGCGATCGAAGCGCTCGACGTCCTGCCGCCGCACTATCGTCGAGAGCTCGTCGAATCGCTGCACGTGGAGGACGGCGAGATCGCGCGCTGGCGCGAGATCGGCATCAAGATGCGCGTCGTGTTCCACGCGGACGGCGTCCTCTCGCAATTCGAAGGCTACGAGGCGTTGCCGGAATTCGATTGGGACGGCTACCGAGCGAAATACGGCAACGTGCAGCGGCTCGATCGCGTGCTCGAAGCCGAGGGCGATTCGCCGAATAACTACAAACTCTCGAAGCAGGCCGACGTGCTCATGCTGCTCTTCGTGCTTTCGCGCGAGGAACTGCGCGTGCTGATGCGCGGCCTCGGCTACGAGATCACGGACGAACAGCTCGCGCGCACCGTCGACTACTATCTCGCGCGAACGTCGAACGGCTCGACGCTGAGCGCGATCGTGAGCACATGGGTGCTCGCGCGGACCGATCCCAAAACGGCCTGGAAGTTTCTCAACACCGCGCTCGAGAGCGATATCGCGGACGTTCAAGGCGGCACGACGGCCGAGGGCATCCACCTCGGCGCGATGGCGGGCACGGTCGATCTCGTGCAGCGCCGGCTCACCGGGATGCGCGCGCAGGGGCGCACGCTGCGCTTCGATCCGGCGTTACCGCCCGAGGTGAAGCACCTGCGCTACAGCGTGCATTACCGCGGTCATCGCATCGAACTCGTGCTCGCGGAGGGCACGATGACGCTCACGTCGCGGCCGAGCACGGCGCCGCCGATCTCGGTCGCCGTTCGCGACCGGACCGTCGAACTCGCCCCGGGCGAGACGGCGGAGTTCGCATTGGCGCCGGTATGATCGATACCGGTGCCGTGACGCGCGAAGCCGCGCGGCTGCGGGCGCACGCGCGGCACGGCGTGCTCTGCATCGATTTCGACGGGACCCTCGCCCCGATCGTGCCCGATCCCGAGGGCGCGCGGCCGTTCCCTGGCGCGGTCGAGCTCCTCGAGCGGCTCGCCCGCACCTGGGCGGGCGTCGCGCTCGTCTCCGGGCGTCCGGCGGCGTTTCTCGCGGAACACGCGGCGGCGCGCGGCGTGCGATTCATCGGCCTCTACGGACTGCAAGAGCTGCTCGACGGCGAGCTGATCGTCGACGAACGCCTGAGCGCGGCCCGGCCGAACGTCGATGCCGCGAAGGCGGTGCTTCGCGACGATGCGGACGTCCGCGCGTCCGGTGCGTACCTCGAAGATAAAGGCTTCGCGGTCGGCATCCACCTGCGGCGCGTCGATGCGCCCGAACGCTGGCTCGCGACGATCGAGCGGACGGCGCACCGCATCGCGAGCGATCACGATCTCGAAGTGGTGCCCGGGAAACTCGTGTGGGAATTGCGGCCCGTCGTACGCGGCGATAAGGGCGACGCCGTCCGGCGCGTCGTGCGCGAGTGCGGGGCGCGCGCCGTCGTCACGATCGGCGACGACGTCGGCGATCTGCCGGCGTTCGCGGCGACCGCGGCGCTGCGTGCCGACGGACTCGAGACGCTGCGCGTCGGCGTCCGCTCGGACGACGTCCCGGCGGACGTCCTCGAGGCATCCGATCTCGTCGTCGACGGGCCGCCCGGCGTGCGCGATTTTCTCGAATTACTTACCGAACGCAACGGAGGAGCCGACCTTGAGCACGAGTGACGTCATCACCCCGCCCCACGCGCCGCCCGAACGGAACGAACGCGACGATCACAATCCCGGTGCCGTCATCCTGCTCTCGTCGGTCGCCGCGCTCGGCGGCTTCCTCTTCGGATACGACAGCGCCGTCATCAACGGCGCGGTCGGCGCGATCGGTCATACCTTCCATACCGATCCCGCGACGCTCGGCTTCACGGTCGCATCGGCACTCCTCGGCGCGGCGGGGGGCGCTCTCGTCGCCGGCCGCGTCGCGGACCAAGCGGGACGGCTCGCGGCGATGCGCCTCGCCGCGGTGCTCTTCCTCATCAGCGCGATCGGCACCGGACTCGCGAACTCACTGACGATCCTCGTGCTCTTCCGCGTCATCGGCGGCGTCGCGGTCGGCATCGCCTCGGTCATCGCGCCCGCGTACATCGCGGAGATCGCGCCCGCGAGCATTCGCGGGCGGCTCGGGTCGCTGCAGCAGCTCGCGATCGTCTCGGGGATCTTCCTCTCGCTACTCGTCGATTACGCGATCACCGCGGCCGCGGGATCGTCGCAGACGCCGTGGATCGCGGGGCTCGAGGCGTGGCGTTGGATGTTCGTCGCCATGGCGTTCCCGGCGATCGTCTACGGCGTCATGTCGATGACGATCCCCGAATCGCCGCGCTACCTGCTCGCGAAGGGTCAGGTCGACGAAGCGCGCGAGGTGCTCAAGCGCGTGCTCGGCGAGCGGGGGCTCACGGCGAAGATCACGCAGATCCGCGCCTCGCTCGAAACGGACCGGAAGGCCGACTGGAGCGACCTGCGCGGACCCGCGCTCGGACTCTTACCGATCGTCTGGGTCGGGATCGGACTCTCCGTTTTCCAGCAATTCGTCGGCATCAACGTGATCTTCTATTACTCGAGCGTGCTGTGGCAGGCGGTCGGCTTCTCCGAAAAAGACTCGCTGATCATCACGGTCATCACGAGCGTCGTGAACGTCGTCACCACGCTCGTCGCGATCTCGCTCATCGATCGCTGGGGCCGCAAGCCCTTGCTGCTCGTGGGATCGGGCGGGATGGCGATCACGCTCGGCCTGCTCGCGTTCATCTTCGGCGGCGCGACGCTGGACGCCGCGGGCCAGCCGCATCTCGTCGGTTCGAACGGCCCGATCGCGCTCGTCGCGGCGAACGTCTACGTCTTCGCGTTCGGCATGTCGTGGGGACCCGTCGTGTGGGTGCTGCTCGGCGAAAAATTCCCGAACGCGATTCGCGCGGCGGCGCTCTCCGTCGCGGCCTCCGCGCAGTGGATCGCGAATTGGGTGATCTCGACGTCGTTCCCGAGCCTCAAATCCGCGGGCCTCGGGATCGCGTACGGCGTGTACACGCTCTTCGCGGTGCTCTCGTTCTTCTTCGTTCTCAAATTCGTGACCGAGAGCAAGGGACGGGAACTCGAGGACATGTCCGAGGCGGCGTAGCGCCCTACCGCAGCGCGAACCGTTCGCGCAGCACGCCGAAGAGTTCGTCGCGGCGCGACGTGACGAGTTCCATGTGGCCGCAATCGATCGTGCGCACCGCGAGGTCGCGCACGAGGCGGCGCCACTGACGGATCGGATCGCCGACGACCGGCCGCTCCCGCCGCGGCCAGACGAGCAGCACGCGGCCGGCGTACCGGCCGGGCACGTACCCGTGACTCGCGCGGACGTATTCGCGCCGAACGTCGCCCGCCACGTACGCGGCCGGACGTCGCTCGGCGCGACCCGTCCGGATCCGCGCGAGCGCCCGCCGCGCCACGGCGGCGCGCCAGGCCGCATCGGCCCGGACGGGTGCTTCGAGTGCGAATGCGACGCGCCGCACGGCGCGCGTCGCGGCGTCGCTCGCCCGCCGCGGGAGGCGCAGCGAGCGATAGAGGCGTGCGAGGATCCGCAAGCGCTCGTTCGGGATATCGGTCGCGAGGATGACGACGTCGTCGACCGTGCGGCCGCGCGCCGTGAGTTGGCGCGCGACCTCGAACGCGACGGCGCCCGCGATGCTGAAGCCCCCGAGGCGGAGCGGGCCCGACGGATGGAGGCGTTCGATGCGCCGGACGTAGTCGCGCGCCATCGCCTCGATCGACGCCGGCACGTCCTTGCCTTCGGCGCCGTGCGGCGCGAACACGGTGAGCGGCTGCCGCGGCCCGAGGCCCGCGGCGATCCGGCGCGCGTATTGTCCGCCGCTGAAATCGCCGTGCAGGTAGACGAACGGGATCGCGTCTCCGGCGGTATTGAAGCGCTGTGCCTGGACACGGAGTGGCCGGCAGCCGGCG
>CAZZZK010000077.1:0-9834 GCA_964658555.1 Vulcanimicrobiota bacterium
GACGCGGCATCGGCGCCTTCGATCGAAGGCGAGCGGCGCTCGCAAGCGGTTCGGATACGTAAACGGAGCGGGCGCACGCGAAGCGCGGCGGCGAGCCGCGCGCTCTACGTCGCGGGAACGGTCTCGGCGGCGAGTCGCGTGCGAACCGTCTCGCGCAGATAGGTGATCGGAACCAGCGCCAAGCCCCCGAGCGCCGCGAGCATCACGTAGTTGAACGCGAAGCCGTACCGCTCGATCACCCAGCCGGAGATCGGCGGGATGACGACGCCCGAGAGTCCGAACGAGATGCCGATCGTCAGGCCGAGCGCCGACGACGCGCCCTCCGGCAGCGAGTCGAGGCAGAGCGCGTAGAGCACGGGCGATCCCGCGTTGCGCACGACGCCCCAGCCGAGCAGGACGAGCCACGCGCTCGTCAAGTCGTGGATGACGATACACGAGAGCATCGTCACGACCCAGCCGACGGCGAGGATGCCGAGCGTCGTACGGCGCCCGATGCGATCGGAGACGCGGCCCCAGACGATCTGTCCGATCCAGCCGGTGAGCCCGGAGGCACCCGAGACGACGACGGCCGTCGCGAGCGGCAGATGCGCGTCGCGCGTTAGCTGCAGCGTCAGGAACGTGACGGTCCCGGCCTCGCCGCAGATGAAGAGAAAGTTGATGACCGTCGCGAGGACGACGTTGCGATTGCGAAGTGCGTCGCGCATGCCCGTGAACGGGCTCTCGCGATCGAGCCGCTGGTTCGGCTCGACCGTCGGCGTGAGGCCGTTCGCGTGCATCCACGCGTCGGCGCGCTCGAGATTGCGTTTGCGCGCGACGGCGTTCTGCAATACGACGACCGGGATGGCGACGAGCGGCACGAGCAAGAAGCTCGATTGCCACGAACCGTGCGCGAGGACGAGACCGATGAGGACGGGTCCGACGAACTGTCCGATCGGAAAGCCCGTGTGGTGCACGCCGACGGCGAAGCCGCGATCTTCCTTCTGCCACCAATCGGCGACCAGCGCGACGTTGACGGGCTCCATCCCGCCCGTGCCGATGCCCATGACGACGCGCAGTAGCGCGAACGCGCCGAGCCCGTTCGTGAACGCCGTCGCGATACTCGCCACGGTCGCGACGGCCATCGTGATCGTCCACGACCACGCGCGCCGGTCCGCCTTGCCGAGGACGTCGCCGAAGCCGCCGAGCACGAGCGCACCGAGGAACACCCCGAAGAACGAGAGCGACGTGATGAAGCCGCCCTGCGACGTCGTGAGGTGGAACTGCTTCATGACGCCGGGCAAGACCGCGGGCAAGATCTGGCGATCGACCGACGTCACGAGGATCGCCCCCGTCGTCGCGAGGAGCATCACCCACGAGACGGGATGGGCGTGGATCTGCCACGAGGCGCGCAATCGTCGGATCATCGGCGGGTCACGAGCCTTTGACGCCGGGACGCGAGCTCCGTCTCGCGCGAAACGGGGAGCATGCCGCGCGTCGCGTACTAGACGCGCGATGACGATCGAAGAGGCGCGCGCCGCGATCGATGCCGCATTCGACCGTATCGATCCGCGCTGGCGCACGCGCGGCCTCGCGACGCGGCCGGAGCCGAATTATTCGCTCGCGCCGCGGCCCGACGGAAAGTTCGATTACGTGCTCGTCTCCGCGGTCGAAGAAGGCCAGCCCGCGTACGTCGAGGCGCTGCGAGCGGCTCTGGGCGAGGCACTGGGCCGTTCGCTCTCGTAGCGAACCAAATGCAATCGGTCACGCTCGCCGATATCGAAGCCGCCGCCGAGCGGATCGCGGCATCGACCGTCCGGACGCCCGCCGCGTACGCGGCCTCGCTCTCGGAACGTTCCGACGCCCGCGTGACGCTCAAGCTCGAGACGTTCCAGCGAACCGGCTCCTTCAAAGACCGCGGCGCGGCGAATCGCATGCTACAGCTCGGCGCGGACGAACGGCGCCGCGGCGTGATCGCGATGTCGGCCGGCAATCACGCGCAAGCCGTCGCGTACATGGCGAAGACCCTCGGCATCCCGGCGACGATCGTCATGCCCGAGACGACGCCGTTCACGAAGATCCGTCGGACCGAACAGTTCGGTGCGCGCATCGTCCTCTCGGGCGAGAATCTCGCCGATTCCGGCGTTCGCGCGGTCGAGATCGCCGCGCGCGAAGATCTCACGCTGATCCACCCCTACGACGATCCGCGCATCGTCGCGGGCCAGGGGACGGCCGGGCTCGAGCTGCTGCAGGACGTCCCCGACCTCGACGTGCTGATCGTCCCGATCGGCGGCGGCGGTCTGATCTCCGGGATCGCCGTCGCGGCGAAGGCGATGCGGCCCGGAATCGAGATCGTCGGCGTACAGACGCAGCTCTATCCGACGTTCTACCAGATCCGCAACGGCCTTCCGATCGCGCACGGCGGACAGACGGTCGCCGAGGGGATCGCGGTCAAGTCGATCGGCGCCGTCCCGCTCGCGCTCGCGAGCGAGCTCGTCGACGACGTCGTGCTCGTCTCGGAACCGGCGATCGAACGCGCGATCCACCTGCTGCTCGAAGAGGAGAAGCTGCTCGCGGAGGGCGCGGGCGCGACGCCGCTCGCGGCACTGCTCGCCGACCGGGCGCGCTACGAAGGGCGGCGCGTCGGATTGCTGATCTGCGGCGGCAACATCGATACGGGCTTACTCGCAAACGTGATCGCGCGCGTGCGGCTGCACGAAGGCCGCGTCGTCCGGCTGCGGGTCGCGATCATCGACCGGCCGGGGGTGCTCGCCGACGTGGCGCGCCTCATCGGCGAATCGGGTGCGAATATCCTCGACGTGACGCACCAGCGCCACTTCCTGGACGTCTCGTCGAAGAACGCGGAGCTCGATATCTCGTTCGAGGCGCGCTCGCTCGCGCACGTCGACGACATCGTAGCGAAGCTGCGCGACGCGGCCTATACGACGAGCATCCTCGAGACGAGCACGAAACCGGCCGCGATCGCCGGCTGAGAAACTCGTCGCCGCCGGAGCGGCGGGTCGAGAGCGATATCTTCCGCCGCCGGAAGGTGCGTCGCTCGCTCGCGAGAAGCGCGAAACGGTCGTGCCTGCCATCACTCGTCTCCGTGCGGTATCGCTCGGTGCCGCCGCGCTTATCGCGGCGGCGCTCGGCGATCCCGTGGTCGAGTCGATCTCGAACACCGGGATCTTCGGGCGCGGCTACCGGGACAACGTGCACACGAGCGTCGTCCCGACGCTCGTCTGCGGCATCGCGATCGTCGCGATCGTGCTGCTCTCGAAGGTCTTCGCGGCGTTCGAGCGTTCGGCGGCCGGAAGCGATCCGGTCGCGGCTCTCGCGCGCGATACGATCGCGCGTTCGCCGATGCGAGCGTTCGTGCCGGTCTTCGCCCTGCAACTCGTCGCGCTCTTCGCGATGGAGCATCTCGAGTCGCTGATCGTCGCCGGCTCGCAAGCGGCGAACGGGACGTCGTGGCTCGGCGGCCCCATCGTCGTGAGCCTCGCCATCCACGCGGGGCTGTGCTTCGCGATCCTGAAGATCTTCGGTTCCGCCATGCGCGGAGCGCTCGCCGCCCTAGCGGCCCTCGTCGCGATTGCAGTCGCCTACGTGCTGCTGCTCGGCCGGGAAGCGACCGCGACGTTCCGGCGTCGTACCGGAGCGTTCGGGGTTCTGCGTGTGCAGGATCCGCACGTCCGGCAACTCGGCGGCCGCGCGCCGCCACGTCTCGCAACGCCCTCTCACTACTAAAACGTTCGGCGTTGCGAGCCCCCGCGCGGGGTTCGCGGGAGAATTCACATGCGACTCTTACGAGGCGCCGTTGCGGTATTTACCGTCGCGGTCGCCCCCCTATCCGCGTCGCTCGTCGCGCGAGCCGCGGAGTCGACGACCGGCGTCATCTCCGGTACCGTGACCAGTGCCGAAGGCAAGACCATCGCGGGCGCGCGCGTCGATGCCGCGTCCCCGTCGGGAACGTACTCCGCCGTCACGGACGCGCGCGGTCATTACATCATCGTCGGCGTCGTCCCCGACACGTATACGATCGCGACGCAAGTTCAGGGTTTCGAAGAGGTCACGGCACGCGGGATCACCGTCATCGCCGGTCAGACGGAGACGACGAGTTTCAAACTCGTCGCCGCGCTCAAGACGATCGGGCAAACGACGGCGCACGGCCGAGCGTTCACGATCGGGTCGACGAGCGATGCTTTCAACGTCTCGGGCGCGGCGGCGCAGGCCCGCTCGCCGATCGCGACGTCCTCGGGGCTCGGCAGTTACATCGCGGGCACGGTGCAAGGCGCGATCGCGGGCGTCCCGGGCGTCGATTTCGATAGCTTTGCGAACGCAATTCTGCGGGGCGGCAAAGTCGAAGACGCGGTCTTCGATTACGATTCGGTCGCCATTCCGCAGGGGCTCGTCGCGGAGCCCGGGGGCAACATCGTGAGCGCGCAGCTCGCGACGACGGGGATCGCGTCCACGAACGTCGTGCTCGCCGGCTACACGAATCAGCTGCAGAACGCGCTCGGTGGAATCGTCGATCAGATTCCGGCGATCGGGACGTACCCCGGTTCGTCGACGCTCGATCTCGGCATCGGGTCGATCGCGCGGTACAATCTCGCAAGCTTCCAAATCCTCGGCGCGACGCCCGATCTCAAATGGCGCTACGCGTTCGCCGGCACGATCGCGAGCCAAGATTTCCTGTACGGCGACGATTCGTCGTTCTATCCGGCCGAGGCCGCGACGTACGGCGTCGCGCTCCAGAACCGTGCCGAATATTCGTTCACGAGCAACCTCCACTACCGGCCGGGCCCGAGCGACGATCTCTCGATCCTCGGCCTCGCGGGCGAAGCTTCCTACGATCAATACGGTTCGCCGTACGCGGGTCAGACGGTCGGCGCGTTCGACGGCGCGACGACGACGTTTCCGGGTGAGACGAATCCGAACGCGCCCGTGACGTACGCCTCGGGCGTCCGCGGCACGTACGATCTCATCAAGGCGCAGTGGCTGCACTCGGGCGCGCACTCTCTCAATCGCGTGCAGCTCTATCAGTCCCAGTACGGATCGTCGGCCGGCGGGCCGTTCTGGGACGAGAACGGCTTCCCCGACGGTGCGATCTCGCTGCAGGCGCAGCAGTCGAGCCGCGAGACCGGTCTCACCTACGACGGCGACGATTTTCTCGGAGCGCGCCACCATCTGCAATACGGCGCGACCTACCGCACGAATACGTCCGCGCTCGACCAAGTCGTCCCGACCGCGGACGAGTTCATCACGTCGCGTCCGACGCTCATCTCGGGGCTCGCCTATCTCGGCGACACGTGGGATGCTTCGAACCGGCTGCGTTTCACCGCGTTCGGCCGCTTCACGACGACGCACGTCATCCCGAGCGACGGCGCGACGTACGACGTCGGGGCGCTCGATCCGCACGGCTCCGTCTCGTATCGTCTCGGGAGCGATTACTCGCTGCGCGCGACGTTCGATCACACGACCGTCGCTCCCAAACCTCTCGAAGCGGATCGCACCGACAGTACGAACGTCGACGCGAACGGAAACCCGGCACCGTTCGCACCGCTCGATGCCGAATCGGGGAACGACTTCACGTACTCGTTCGAAGGCGGCGGGAAGACGCAATTCCGCGCGACGTATTTCGAACGCTACGATAAGAACCGCATCGACGTGCTGCCGTTCAACTTCCGCTCCGCGGCGGCATCGGGTACGGAACCGAACGGCCTCGGCGTTCCGACGAACGTCGGCGATCTCCGCGCGCACGGCGCGGAACTGTATCTGCACCGAGGCGGGTTCGGATTCGATGCCGATTACGTTCGCGCGCAATCGTCGAGCGCGTCGCAGTTCGCCTACAACGGTCTCAATGCCGCGGCGATCGAAGCGAACCATCTGTTCCCCGCGTCGTACATCCCTGCGCTGAGCGCGACGCTCTCGTACGAGGCGCGACTGCTCGACGGCCGCATCCGCGTCACGCCGAGCCTCTCGTTCGAGAGCGGATATCCGTACGGCAACGGCAAGAAGATCTTCACGTTCGACGCCGCCGGCAAACCGGTCGAAGTGAACAACGACAACTTCGTGAATCCCGGATACAACTATTACTTCTTGCGCGATCCGTCGCTTCCGTTCAACGCGGCGAGCAATCCGTACATCGGCAATCTCGGAACGCCCGAAGGCAACGATCCAAACACGCTGACGTCGCCGCCGCAGACGATGCTCGCGCTCCACATCGAAGGCGATCTCGTACCGAGGCTGACCGCGATCCTCGACGTGACGAATCTGCTCGGTAATTTCTCTCCGACGCAGTATCAGGGAAATCCGTGGCTCGTCGGGCCGCCCGGCTACAAGGGCGGCAACGCGCTCTATTCGGCGGCGCTCGCCGGTGCGACGGGATATCCGTCATACGCGCTCGGCAACGGCGTTCCGACGAACGACGGCGTCACCCAGTCGGTACCGTGGACGTACGGCACCGGCGGCTACGTGCCCGAAGGCTACCCGCTCGGCCGCACGATTCAGGTCCGCCTGCGCTATACGCTTTAGCCCGCGACCGCCCCGGGAAGGTGCGGCGTCGGGCGTTGACATCGTGGGGCGGCGGTGCTACCGTTCTCGCGATGTCTTTTCGCGCCGCTTCGTACTGGTACTGGCACTTCTCCGCACGACCGTGCCGGTGAGATAAGCGCGCGCCCGAACGATCCACGTTCAGCAAGCCGCCCTCACCGGGCGGCTTTTTTCATGCTCACTCTCGTCTTCCGAGGATCTCATGTCCGAACCGTACCGCCTCGCACAGCGCACGCCCGACCGAACCGCCTCGACCGTGGAGGCTGCGGGCGTCACGTTCGGCGACGGCGGCTTCGTCCTCATCGGCGGGCCGTGCGCGATCGAGAGTGCGGATCAGATCGACGTGGCCGCGGCGGCGGTCGCGGGTGCGGGCGGGATGATGCTGCGCGGCGGCGCGTACAAGCCGCGCACGTCGCCGTACGATTTTCAGGGGCTCGGCGACGAAGGGCTGCCGCTCATCTCGGCGGCCGCGCGTCGCAACGGCATTCCGTCCGTCGTCGAGGCATTGGCGGAAGGGCAGGCGCCGCTCGTCGCGGCGGCCTGCGACATGATCCAGATCGGAGCACGGAACATGCAGAACGTGCCGTTGCTGCGCGCCGCGGCACGCACGGGCGCGCCGATCCTGCTCAAGCGCGGCCCGGCGGCGACGCTCGACGAGCTGCTCTACGCGGCCGAATACATCCTAACCGAAGGGAACGCGAACGTCGTGCTGTGCGAGCGCGGTATTCGCGGCTTCGATCGCCACACGCGCAACACGGCCGATCTCGCCGGCGCCCTGCGCCTCAAAGAGCTGACGCATCTGCCGGTGATCCTCGATCCCTCGCACGCGACGGGCCAGCGGACGCTCATCGAACCGTTGACGCTCGCGGCCGCGGCGTCCGGCCTCGACGGCGCGATCATCGAGATGCATCCGAACGCCGAGTTCGCGCGGTGCGACGCCGCGCAGGCGATCGATCCGGAGACCTTCGCGCGCATCGCCGAGCGCGTGCGTATCGTGCGCGGCGCGCTCTTCCCCGATCCGTCCGCGGAACGGCAGTTCGCACTCGTCTGACGAACGCGTCGACTCGTGCTTCGCGTGACGACGTTCAATGCAAACGGCATCCGCGCGGCGGCGCGTAAGGGCTTTTTCGCCTGGCTCGCGTCGGAATCGCCGGACGTTCTCTGCATTCAGGAGACGAAGGCGCAGGAGCATCAGGTGCCGCCCGAAGCGCTCGCGCTCTCGGAATATCGGCGCGTCGCGTTCGTCGATGCGGAGAAGCGCGGATACAGCGGCGTCGCGATCTATTCGAAACGGGAACCCGACGCGATCGTGCGCGGGCTCGGCATGGACGATCTCGATCGCGAGGGACGCTTCGTGCGGATGGACTTCGGTGCGCTCTCGATCGGCTCGCTCTACGTCCCGTCCGGCACGAGCGGCGAGGTGCGGCAGAACGTGAAATACGGCTTTCTCGATCGGTATCTCGTGCGACTCGCGGAGATGCGCGAGGACGGCCGCAGCTATATCCTATGCGGCGATTACAACATCGCCCATCGCGAGATCGATACGTTCGATTCGGTCGCGAACGCGCGCATTACGGGTTTCTTACCGGAGGAGCGCGCGTGGATGGATGCCGTCGTCGACGAGCTCGGCTGGATCGACGCGTTTCGGGAAATCGATCGCGAACCGCGGCGCTATACGTGGTGGTCGAATTTCCAAGGCGCGTTCGAACGGAACCGCGGCTGGCGCATCGACTATCAGCTGGTCACGCCCGACGTCGGAGCGACCGTCCGCGCGGCGCGGATCGAACGCTCGCCGCGCTTCTCCGATCACGCGCCGCTCACGATCGATTACGATCTCGCGTTCGGTTGAGGAACGTCGCGTACACCGGCGGTCCTACATTTAGATGATAGTCGGAAGGTCCGGCAAGGGAAGCGGCTAAGCAGCGGCGATCGGTTTCGCGCCGTTGCCCGAACGGGCATCGAAGCGGTGTCGTATTCGCTGCCGCCGCGCCGCCTACCGGTTCGGCGTCGTTTCGTCGTGCGTCGATCGCCGGATCGGACGCTTGGGGGCATATGCACAAGCTTTCTCGGTTCGCTGCACCCCTCGTCGCGCTCAGCGTAGCGCTCTCCGCCTGCGGCGGTCACAGTGCGTCGCTCGTGCCGGCCGACGGGACGGCGAATAGCGCTTCGATCGCTCGTGGGACGTCGACGAACGCGGCGGTCGCGTCGGCGGCTCCGCTGATCTCGGTGCCCAAGACGTTCGGCAAGCTCGCGTTCACCGATGCCGGGCGTCGCGCCGCGAGCGCCTCCGTCGCGATCTCGGTCACGCTCGCGTACAACCATCAAGCCGAACTCGATGCGTTCGTCGCGAGCGTGAGCGATCCGCACTCCGGTTCCTATCACCAGTTCCTGACGCCCGAGCGCTTCGATTCGTATTACGCGCCGACGGTCGAACAGGAGGCGACCGTCGTTCGCACGTTGCAGGCGGCGGGCTTCAAGATCGGCCAGCGGTACGCCAATCGGACGATCGTCGATGCGAGCGCGCCGAGTGCGACGGTCGAGCGGTTTTTCTCGACCGAGATGCATACGGTCGAACAGAGCACGTACGGCGAGCGCTTCGCCAACGTCAAACCGGCGATCGTTCCGTCGTCGATCGCATCGCTCGTGCATTCGGTATCGCTGAGCAACGTCGTGATCGCACGTCCGGTCGCCGACCGGGACGTCGCGACGACGGCCGGCACGCGGATCGTACCGGATGCGAAGGTCTTCGGTTCGAGCAAAGCCGGCGTGGAGGCTCCGGCCGTACAGCGGATCCGGCCGGACGCCGCCTGCTCCGGCCAGCTGCTGCTCAACCCGGGCTTCGAATCCGGGAACGTCGATTGGAGCACGACGGCCGACGTCATCACGAACGATTCGAGTAACGCCTATCAGGGCAGCTGGTTCGCGTTCCTCGACGGATACGCGTCCGCCGAGACGGATACGCTGCAGCAGACGGTCGCGATCCCCGCCGGCTGCACCGCGACGCTGACCTATCGCCTCTACGTCGGGACGAACGAGACGAGCAAGTCCGCGCTCGACACGCTCAAGCTGACCGTAAACGGAACGGCGGAGCAGTCGTTCTCGAATCTCACGACGACGGGCGGCGCGTATGCCGCGGAGTCGGTCAACGTCTCCTCGTTCGCCGGCGGTAAAGCGACGTTGCTGTGGACCTCGAAGCAGACCGGCAGCCGCGCGAGTTTCTTCTTCGTCGATTCGGCGGCCGTCACGCTGAGCGGCGGTACCGCAACGCCGACTCCGTCGCCGAAGCCGACCGCGACGCCGACCGCG
>CAZZZK010000078.1:0-7274 GCA_964658555.1 Vulcanimicrobiota bacterium
TGCCGCCCGCTAGGAGCGCGCGATAGGGTGGCGCGGGATGGTGTCGGCCGAGATCGTCCTCCCCGAAACGAAACCCGAGACGCAAGTCGCGAGCGCGCGCTTCAAAAGTCAGCCCGACTACAGCACGGCGCCGACGCTCGCCGTCGACATTCTCTCACCCGACGATCGTCCCGACGACGTACGCGATAGAATCGCGATCTTTCTCGCCGCGGGGACGACCGCCGCGTACGTACGCGATCCACGGACGCGAACGGCGATCGTTCACGACCGAAACGGCGACCGGTCGTTCGAGCCGGACGCGAGCGTCGAACACGAAGCGTTCGCCGGCCCGTCCATTTCGCTCGACCGAACGTTCGCGCGGGAGCGCGAACCGTTACGCGAGTTGCGCGGCGACGGCGGCTCCGTCGAGCCACACGTTCTCGTACGCGATCTTCCCGTTCTCGAAGCGGAAGACGTGGTGTAGCCGGAACGTGACGCGTCGGCCGTTGCCGGGCAGGCCGCAGAACGAGCCCGTCACGCGCCCGTGCACCATGACGTCGTCGACGACCATATTCTCGCCGTAGAGCCGGTAATTCGGCGTCGTCGAATCGAAATCGACGTTCGCGAATAAGCCGAGGTACATCTCGCGGATCGCGGCCTTCCCGCGAAACGGGCTGCCGGGGAATCCGATCGCATCGTTCACGGCGTCGTCCGTCACCGTCTCGAGGACGGCTTCGATGTCGTGCGTGTCCTCGGCGTTAAAGTGGATCTCGACGATCCGGTCCATCTCCGCATGGGTCATGGGCGCCGCGGTCGCGGTTTGCACGTGAGTAATCATGCGCACGATCCTACGACGGCGGCGTCCCCGAACCGTCCCGCGCCTGCCCGGTATGGTCGCGTCGGAAAATTTCAGCGCGGCGCGTTCGGAAGCGGGCCGAGAATCGCGATGCCGTGCCGCTCGGCCGACGTTTCCACGAGCGCCGGATCCGGCATCGGGCCGAAGCCGGGGGCGGTCGCGGGCTCGCTCACCTCCATCACGAACGCGTCGAAACCCGACGGAGCCGTGATCGTGAGCAGCCGGACGGGCTCCTCGCCGATCGCGCGGTACCCGTGCGCGACGCCGCGAGGTCCGAACACGAACGATCCGGGGCCGGCCTCGAAGCCCTCGCGCTCCTCGCCGACGATGACGTGCAGGCGCCCCTCGAGGACGTAGAATGCCTCGTCTTCGTGCGCGTGACGGTGCCACGGCGTCGCCGCGCCCGGCATGAGCGTCTGCTCGTGCACGGCGAGCGAACCGCCGCTCGCCTCGCCGGACGCGAGCATGGCGAGCCTGCTTCCGAAGAACCAGCGGATACCGACGCGCTCGACGTTGGTGACGTAGGGATGCGTTCTCATGCCCCAACGATAACGGGCATCCGTCTCCGAAGCGTCTCGCGCATGCGCGGCGTGCGGACGTCGCGACCGCGTCCGGCACGCGCTCGCGGGAGCGGGCGGCCGAGGCGCGGATCGCATGCCGGGCGGCGAGCCGATGGCTGATCCGTGGCGTGCGCACTCATCGCGATCGCGGCCGTCGGCTATCTCGCACGATGGTATCGCGCCGGACGCGGCCGTCGTTGCAGACCGACGGACGGCGCCCGCTGCGCGACGATTCGCGCACGATCTTCGCCGGCCTCGCCGCATCGCTCGTCGTCTTCGGCGGCCCGTTCCTCGTCGCGGACCGCGACGCGCGCTTCTTCAAGAACGGATCCCGGCCGTAGCGGGCGGCGATGCGACCGGCTCGCCGCTCGAACGGCGTCGTGAAGACGGGTTCGTCGCCGGCTTCTCGGGCGGCCTCGCGAGTCTCTTCGCATGCAGACTCGCGTTCGTCACGGTGCGCCGGTCGCCGAGACCGGCCGCACCTTGACCGAAGCCCCTCGCAACCGTCCCGCGCGCGTCTCGCGAGCCCCGCGAGCCGGCGAGAGCGATTACGTCGTTAGCGTACCGTCCAGAGCGCGTTGCCGGCGCTCACCGGATCGGCGGCTCCCGTCTGCGTGAGATCGTGAAGCGCTAAACCGATATCGGGCGAGACGTTCTGCGGCGTGCGGCCGGTCGCCGTCGCGACCGCGGCGATCTCGTCCGCCGACGGGGTCACGAGATAGAGCGGGCCGTCGACGTGCGGCAGCGCACGCGTCACGTCGCCCGTCAGGAGCAACGGCGTCTGCGGCGCGAGGTAGCGCGCGAGCGCGAACGTCGGATAGACGGAACCCGAGACGACGAGCCCGGCGGGACCGCGCGCCGCGATCGCTTCGCCGATCGCCCGCTCGGAGACGTGATCGTTGTTATCCCACCAATCCGAATACCGGCGGTCGACGGCGGCCGAGAGCGTCCCCGCGGCGATCGCGAAGGCGAACGCCGTGACGGCGAGTCCGCCAACGCCCGGCCGGTTCGCGCCCAGAGCGTCGACGATCGCGAGCGCGACCAGCACGTCGACGCCGACCCACGTCGTCATCTCGTACCGCGCGACGAGCGCGAAGTGGGAGCGATGCAAGAGATCGAGTACGACGAGCGGCACGAGCGTCGCGAGCGCGAGCGCGAGCGCGATCGCGCGCGGCGGCAACGCATCGCGCCGCACGATCGCGCGGTACGCAGCGAACGCGACGAGCGCGAGCAGCGGGACGAGCACGCCGCTCCAGCCGAGATGCGCGTACTCCGAATCGAAGAACACGGCGCCCGTATTGAAGACCCACTTCATCGCGCTCGATTTGAGCGAGTACGACGAGCCCGCCCACGAGACGCCGGCCGCGGCTTCGGACGCGTTGCGGGTCGCGACGAGCGCCCACGGCGCGTAGAGCAGCGCCGCGACGAACGCGCTCACGAAGGCGCCGATCGCGATCTGCGGCGCGCGCGCGCGACGGGCGGCGATACCCGCGACGATCACCTCCGCGCACGCGAGGAAGACGAACGTCGGATTCGTGTAGACGCCCGCGAGTACGCTCGCGCCGAACGCCGCGAGCCATGCGGCCGACGGCCGCTCGACGACGCGAACCGTCAGGTACGCGGAGAGCAGCGCGAGATCGGCGAGCAGCACGTATTCGCGGATCTGCTGCGCGTAGCGAATCTCCATCGGCGAGATCGCGAAGAGCGCCGCCAGAACGAGCCCGCCCGTGCGGTCGCGCGTGAGTTCGCGGCCGAGCAGGTACGCGAGGCCGATCCCGACGATGCCGAGCAGCGACGAGAGCAGGCGGTCGCGTGCGATGCCGCTGCCGAACGCGAGCGCCCAGAAGCGCAGCACGACGTAGTAGAGCGGCCCGCGTTGCGGCTCTTCGTGCAGGGACGCGATCGCCGCGCCGAGCCCGGGCGACGGGCCGACCGTCTGCAGTTCCGCGAGCGCGCCGGCCCGATGGACGCGGCCGTCGAAGAGCGCGTAGATCGCCTTCTCGTGATGGCCGGACGCCCGCAGCATCGAGAACGTTTCGTCCGTCCACAGACTCTTCGTCCCGAGCGAATCGAGGCGCGCGAAGAGTCCGAAGGCGATCGCGACGAGCGCGAGCCCGATGACGATGCGACGGATCACTCGATGGGTGTCGGGTTCTCGAGCGCCGGCCCTGACCCGTACCCGATCGAATGTGACGGGCTCGCCGCGCCGCCGAAGAGCGACGTCTGACGCAGCGGCTCGGCCGTGAGCGACGCGACGCGCACGCCGAGCAGCCGCACCGCCGCGCCCGCGAGCCGCGCGCGTTCGAGGCACGCGCCCGCGGCCGTCGCGATCTCCGCGGCGTCGTCCGTCGCCACCGCGAGGTGCGTCTGCCGCCCGAGGATCGTGAAGGTCGAGAGCTTGATCTTCACGCCGACGGTCGACCCCCGCAGGCCGTGCGCGACGAGCCGCGCCGAGACGTCGCTCGCGAGTTCGTCGACGACGGCGCGCAACTCCGCGGGCTCGCGAAGATCGAATTCGAACGTCTCTTCGCTCGAGACCGAGCGCGTCTCGCGCTCCGCGCTCACGCCGCGATCGTCGATCCCGCGCGCGAGCTCGCGCATCCCCGGGCCGCCCCGTCCGAAGATCGCGTAGGCGCGCTCGTCCGAGAGCGCCGCGATGTCGCCGATCGTCGCGATCCCGGCGTCGGTCAGGCGCGCCATCGTTTTGGGGCCGACGCCCCACAGCCGGTTCGCCGGCATCGGCGCGAGATACGCTTCCTCGGTGCCGGGCTCGATCGCGGTGAGGCCGTCGGGCTTCGCGGCGTCGCTCGCGATCTTCGCGACCATCTTCACGGCCGCGACGCCCGCGCTCACGGTCAGGCCGACCTCGTCGCGCACGCGCGCGCGCACGTCCTTCGCGTAGGCGATCGCCTCGTCGTACGCATCGGTCCCGATCGCGACGAACGCCTCGTCCATCGAGAGGCCTTCGACCGCGCGGCCGCCGCGCGCGAAGATCTCGAAGACGGCGTTCGAGAGCTCGCGATAGCGCGGGAAGTTCGGCGGCGCGACGACGAGCGCCGGGCAGAGCTGCTTCGCGGTCCACAGCGGCATCGCCGAACGCACGCCGAACGGCCGCGCCTCGTACGACGCGGTGAGGACGACGGACCGCCGGCTCGCACCCGCGATCGCGAGCGGCTTGCCGCGCAGCGACGGATCGTCGCGCTGCGCGACGCTCGCGTAGAACGCGTCGATGTCGAAGTGGGCGATCACGTCGCCCGGCGTCGGCCCGTTTCGAAGAGCGCGGCCGCGAGCCCGAGCGCGCAGATCCCCGCGGACGCGGCGAGATCGATGCCGGCGTTGCGCCAGATCACCGATCCGTCGACTGCGACGAGGTTCGTCGCGAGCGCGGTGCCGTTGAGGCCGGCGAAGCCGAGCAGCACGGAGACGATGACGCCGAGCGCGAGACCGAGCGCGCCCGCGACGATCGCGCGCGGCGCGAAACTGCTCGCCGCGAACACGACGCCGAGGAACGCCATCGCGTTCGCCCACGCGACGAGCGAGCCGAGCTCCGTCTGCACGGCGGGGAACGGCATGCCCTGCGCGATCGAGAGCGCCGCGAGCAACGCCGAACTCGCGAACATCACGAGGAAGAGCCACGCCGCGAGAAACACGAACTTCACGACGACGACGCTACGCAGCGATCCGGACGACGTGTAGAGCAGCGGCAACGTGCGCGCCTCGCGTTCGCCCGCGATCGCACCGGCGCCGCCGATGAGCGCGAGCAGACACAGGATGCGCGCGAGGTTCCGCGCGAGCCATTGCGTCTCGATGAAGACGGGATACGAGCGAAAATTCGTGAGCACGAGCTGCGCGGCCGTATTGGTCGCCGCGCGCGCTTCGGCTTGCTGCAGCGAATACCAGAAGACCGACGGCAGGACGATCGAGACGAACAGCACCGCCGCGAAGGCGATTCCGATGAGATAGCGCTGCTCCGTGTATTCCTTACGCGAGACTTCGCGGATCATCGCCATGCGAACGCCTCGCGAAGCATGCTCGCCGCAGACGTACCGTCCGCGAGCCCACCGCGACGGCGGTTCGAAACGTCGCTCGCACGCGGCCGTCGCGTGCGGATCATCCGCGCGCCCGATCGTAATCGCTCGCGGCGACGACCGAGTCGTACCACGCGCGATCGACCTCGGCACCCGCACCGTACGTGACGACCACCTCGGGCACGTCCGCGATCGCGCGCGCGAGCAGCGCGCGCGTGCCGGGCTCGTCGAACTCCTCCGCGTTCTCGACGACGAGCCGCGACGGCGTTCCCGCGAGCGCGTAGCAGAGCACGAGCGCGCGCTGGAACGCGCGCTTCAGGCGCCGGATCTCGAAATTCGAGCCGATGCCCGCGATCTCGAAGTAGCGCTCGGCGACGGCGAGATCCCAGCGGCGATGGATCGCGGCGACGAACCGCGTCGCCTCCGCCACGCGCATGTACGGATAGACGCGGAACTCGTGACCGACGTAGCCGACGCCCTCGACGCTCGCATTCGCATTCGCACCCGATCGCGCGCCCGGCGCGAGCCCATAGGCCGCGCGCAGCAGCTTGTGCGTCGCGTCCGTCGCATCGACGAGCGCGATGCGCGCGGCGCGTTCCGCGATCACGAGAGCGCGCCTTCCGGCGCCGGCGCGCGGACGCCGTCGAAGATCAGCCGGATCGATTGCATGTTGCGTTCGTCGTCGGCATCTTCGCCGGGCGTCTCGAGGATCGCCGTCTTGGATTGCAGTTCCGGATGCTGCGCGAGCGCACGGAAGCCGGCGAAGCCGATCAGCCCCTCGCCGATGTGCCAATGGCGATCCTTATGACCGCCGAGCGGAATCTGCGTATCGTTGAAGTGGAACATCTTGAGGCGCTCGAGGCCGATCGTCTCCTCGGCGAGTGCGACGAATCGGTCGACGCCGTCCGTCGAATCGATCGCGTATCCCGCGGCCCACGAATGCGCCGTATCGAGGCAGACGCCGAGCTGCGGATGATCGACCGCGCGCACGAACGCGCCGAGCTCTTCGAGCGTCCCGCCGCACAGCTGCCCCGCGCCCGCCGAATTCTCGAGCACGAGATAGACGCCGGGCGCGACGTTCTCGAGCGCGCGCTCGAGCAGCCGCACGACGTCCGCGAATCCGTCTTCGCGCGCGCGCTTCCCGTACGATCCGAGATGCGTGTTCACGTAATCGATCCCGCCGGCCGCGGCGACCGCGAGATCCTTCTCGACGAGCTTGAGCGAGCTTTCGGCGATCTTCGGATCGTCGCTCGCTAGATTGATCAGGTACGACGTGTGGATGACGGTGCGCGCGATTCCGGCGGCTTCACGCGCGGCGCGAAAGCGTTCGAGCGCGGGCACGTCGATCGCACCCGTGCGATAGGTCTTCGGATTGCCGTAGAAGATCTGCATCGCGGTGCCGTCGAGCCGCTTGACGTAATCGACGGCGGCGCCGTACCCGGCCGAGGTCCCGACGTGTAACCCGAGATTCACGCGGAGAGCGTTCCGCACGGGCCCGCACCGCTCCGCTGCCCGCACCCGCCGCGCTCCGCGGCCGCCGGCCGTCCGGCGCGAGGGTCGCTGCGGAAAGCTTCGCACGAGTTCACGCGAGCGATCAGGCGCCGGGCGCGTACCCGAGATAGAGGGTCTGCACGTACGCGATCGAGAGCGGTGCGGCGGGGTCGCCGAGCCGCTCGGCGAGGGCCGCGAGGTAGGCCGGCAGCCGTTCGCCGTATGCGTCGCGTGCGTTCGCGCGCGATCGCTCGTAGCCCAGAAACGCCTCGACGGTCGTCGCGAGCACCCACGGAATCCGCGTCACCGACCGCCCGACGAGCGGCGACGCCGCGAACGCGTCGAAGGGCCGCTCCGTAT
>CAZZZK010000078.1:7284-9582 GCA_964658555.1 Vulcanimicrobiota bacterium
ATCGCCCTCGGTCTTGACCTTGGCCACATAGCCGCCGACCGCCGTCGTGCCGGCCGCGCGTGCGGCGGCTTCGCGGTGCGCGCGCACCGGCGCGTCAGGAGCGAGCCGCTTCCACCAAATCGCCACGGCGCCGCCCGGCCGCACGACGCGCGCGAGTTCCGCGAGCGCGCGCGGCGCGTCGAACCAGTGAAACGCCTGCGCGCACGTCGCCGCGTCGAACGCGCCGCTTCCGAACGGCAGCGCCTCCGCGGAGCCGGATACGAACGTCGCGCCCGGCACGCGTTCGCGCGCCCGCGCGAGCATCGGCTCCGAGCGATCGAGGCCGGTGACGGCGCAGCCGTATGCGGCGAGCGTCGCCGCGACGATCCCGGTGCCGCAGGCGAGATCGAGAACCCGATCGCCCGCATCCACGTCTGCGGCGAAGACCTCCGCATAGAGCGAATCCGAATAGCCGCTCCGGTAGCGATCGTAGGCATCCGCGAGGCCGTCGAACGACCCGCGCGACTCGGCCACGTCTATCGGCGGCGGAAGCGCAGCGAGTTCGAACGCATGCCGGCCGGCATGAACGTCTTCGCGCGGCCGCCCGCGCCGAGCGCGCGCGACGGATTCTTCTCGAAGGTCGTCTCGGTGAGCAACACCGCATCGGACGGGCGTTCGCGGCGGCCGACGCGGCCGATGAGCTGTTCGATCTCGCTCTCGCCGAACGCATCGGAATCCGTGACGACGATGAGGTCGGCCGCGGGGATGTCGAGCCCGCTGCCGACGAGATTGGTCGCCGCGAGAATCGCGGGCGCGCCCTCGCGAAAGGCGCGCATCTCTTCGACGCGCGTCGACGTCCCATAGACGCTCACGCCGCTGCGCTTGTTGCGCTTCTTGTGTTCCGCACTGTCGGCCATATCGCCGCGCAGCTGCTGCACGGAGATCCGGTACGTCGATTCGAGACGCTGCGCGAGCTTGGGCACGTCGCCGCGCGTGCGGGCGATGACGAAGATGCGCGACTTGCGGCCGAGGTGATCGCGGATCAAATCGTCCGCGCGTGCGAGCTGTTCGATCGCGGGTTCGCCCCAGACGCCCGCGACCTTATGGACCGTGGTCGGCAGCACGTCGAACGGCATCGCGCGCATCGAGACGACGTTCTTGAACGCGCCGACGCGCTCGAGAAAGACGCGTAGTTCGTTCGGCGTCGCCGACGCGAACAGCAGCGGGCAATCGAGATCTTCGAGCAAGCGCAGGTGTTCGCGCTCGTCGAACGCGTTGACGTCGTCGACGATCGTGAGGGCGCTGCGATCGAGGACGTCCCAGAGCGGTTTGTTCGCGATCATCATCGCGCTGCCGACGACGAAGCGGATCGAGCCGTCGTCGAGCCCCGCGAGCATCGTGCGGCGTTCGCCGGGCGAGATGCCGCCGTGTACCTCGCCGACGCCGAGGCCCGTATTCGCGAGCCGATCGCGGAAGTACGTACAATCCTGGCGCACGAGATCGCGCGTCGGCGCGACGAGACACACGTAGCCGCCGCTGCGCAGCGCCTCGCGCACGGCCGTGCGAAACATCACTTCGGTCTTCCCGGAACCGGTCGGCGCTTTCAACAGAAACTCGAACGCGCCGTTCGCGAGCTGGTTCGCGATCGTCTCGACCGACGTGCGCTGATCGTCCGTCAGCGTGAACGTCTCGCCCGGCTGGATCAGTTCGTGCGCGATCGCGACCGCGTTCTCGTTCGCCGTAATCTGCGCCCAAATCGCTTCTTCCGCATCGGCCAACCTCTGCAGTGCGGGCGGCGCCTGCGTGCTCGCCGCAGGCGCGGCGGCGGGCGCGACCGCGGTCGCCGCGAGTCCGACCGCGGTCGGCGACGGTGAAGGAGCCGTCGCCTGGACGCGCGAGGAACGCGACGCACGAGCGGCCTCCTCGGCGGCGAACGCTTCGAGCAACGCATCGGCTTCGTCCGCCGCGTTCGCGGTCCGAACCGTCGCGGGCGACGCCGACGCCGCGGCCGTCGCGGCTTCCGCCGCCGGCTGCGAAGCCGGTGCGGTCGATTTCGTGGCCGCTTCCGCTTCGGAACGGGCCGCGGGCGTTCGCTCGGGCGCTCCGGCATCGGCCGCGAACGTTCGCTCGGCCGCTACGCGGGCGATCGGTTTCCGAACGGCCGCAGGCTTCGCTTCCGACGTACTCCCGATCGACGAGGCCTTCGGTTCTCGAGCGGCCGTCGCGTTCGGAGCCGCTTTCGATTTATTCGGTACCGTAGCTTTCGCGTTCGTCCGTCGCGCGGATTCACGCGCGACCGGCCGAGCCGTCGGCGCCGCC
>CAZZZK010000079.1:0-7922 GCA_964658555.1 Vulcanimicrobiota bacterium
GCCGACTCGAGCGAGGTGATCGCGGTCGGCCGCATCGTGCGCGTCTCGGAGATTCGCGCACGCGTCGCGATCGTCGCGGCCGAGATCGAGGACGACTCGGGCCGGCTGAAATGCACGTGGTTCGGCCGCCGCGGTCTCGCGGGGAAGCTCGCGCCGGGTGAGCGGATCTTCGTCGCGGGCCGTGCCGCGCTCAAGCGCACGCGCGGAGCCGCCGCCGTCGAGATCAACGTCCTGCAGCATCGCATGCTCGGCGAGGACGACGAGTATCGCGGAGCGATCGTGCCCGTGTATCGCGCGACGAAGGAGCTCTCGTCGCGAACGATCGCGACGACGATCGAACGCAACGTCGACGTGCTCGAAACCGCGATCGTCGACGTCGTCCCCGCGGAGATCGCCCGGCGTCTGGAACTCGAGCCGCTGCGCGAGGCGTGGCATACGGTGCACGCGCCCGCGACCCCCGAAGCGGCCGTCGCCGCGCGCGAGCGGCTCATCTTCGAAGAGTTCTTCGTGCTCGCCGCCGGAGCCGCGCTCAAGCGGGCGCGGGAGAAGGCGCGCGGGGGCGCGACGCCGCTCGCGCCCCCGGACGGCCTGCTCGAACGGTTCGCGAGCTCGCTGCCGTTCGCGCTCACGGGCGCGCAGCGGCGCGTGATCGCCGAGATCTGGGCCGACATGGCGAGCGGCGCGCCGATGAACCGTCTCGTTCAGGGCGACGTCGGCAGCGGGAAGACGCTCGTCGCGGCGGCGGCGATCGTCCTCGCGGCCTCGCGCGGCGTGCAGAGCGCGCTGATGGCGCCGACCGAGATCCTCGCGACGCAGCACGCGCGCAAGCTCGCGCCGCTGCTGCTGCCGTTCGGTATCCGCGTCGACGCGCTCTTCGGCAGCCTCGGCGCGCGCGACCGCGCCGCGGCGCGCGGCCGCATCGAGAGCGGCGAGTGCGATCTCGCGGTCGGCACGCACGCGCTGATCGTCGAGGACGTGCGCTTCCGCGAGCTCGGCCTCGCGATCATCGACGAGCAGCATCGCTTCGGCGTCGAGCAGCGCGCGAAGCTGCGCGGGAAGAGCGCGGCGCCGCACACGCTGCACATGACGGCGACCCCGATCCCGCGAACGCTCGCGCAAACGAAGTTCGCCGATCTCGACGTTTCGATCATCGACGAGATCCCGCCCGGCCGCACGCCGATCGAGACGTACGTCGTTCGCGAGAGCCGCAAGGAGCGGGCGTACGCGATCGTGCGCAAGAACGTCGTCGCCGGCCGTCAGGCCTACGTCGTCGCGCCCGCGATCGACGAGTCCGAGGCGTCGCTCACGAGCGCGCTCGCCGAGCTCGAGGCGCTACGCGGCGGCGTCTTCGCGGATCTGCGGCTCGCGCTCTTGCACGGGCGCATGTCCGGCCGCGAGAAGGACGCCGCGATGGGTGCGTTCGCGCGCGGCGAGACGGACGTCTTGCTCGCCACGACCGTCGTCGAAGTCGGCGTCGACGTCCCGAACGCGACGGTCATGGTCATCCTCGATGCGAACCGGTACGGCCTCGCGCAGCTGCACCAGCTGCGCGGCCGGGTCGGCCGCGGCGTCGCGCGCTCGTACTGCATCCTCGTCGCGCCGGACGATCGCGCGGACGTCGAGCGGCTCGAGATCCTCGCGGGGACGACGGACGGTTTCGAGATCGCGGAGGCCGACCTCCGGCTCCGGGGCGAGGGCGAGTTCGCGGGGATCGCGCAGGCCGGCGGCGGGACGCTGCTCGGCTCGGTCGTCTCGGATTTCGCGATCTACATGCGCGCGAAGGCGGCGGCCGATTCGATCGCGGTGCTCGATCCCGACCTCGCGCGCCCCGAGCACGCGCCGCTGCGCGAGGCGCTCGCCGGGATCTCGTCCGCGCGCGCGACCCTCGCGAGTTCGTAGCGGCGCCTTGGCGGTTCCGCGCGAGGGCGTCGCGAAGCGCACCGGCATGGCACGCGATATCGCCGTCGGATTCGACCTCGACCACACGCTCGCACTCGACAATCTCCTCGAACGCACCGTCGCCCTCGACATGCTCGCCGCCCGCGCGAAACGGCTCGGCCTCTCGTACGATCCGGCCGCCGCCGATGCGGCGATCGACGACACGCTGCACGCCTTTCGAAGCGGCGAGAAGAGCGTGGAGAGCGCGGTCGCGGGCTTCTTCGAACGCTTCGCGCCCGGCGGCGAGCGGCTCGACGTCATGGACGAGGCGGGCGATTTCCGCGAGGCGGTGATCGCGCGCGTCGGCGAGTTCCTCACGCCGCTGCCGGGCCTCGCGGAACTGCTCGCCGGGCTCGAGGAGTACGGGATCCGGTACGCGCTGCTGAGCAACGGCTGGAGCCCGCTGCAAGAGGAGAAGGCGCGGCTGATCGAGTTCCGCGCGCCCGTCTTCGTGAGCGAACGGATCGGTTCGCGCAAGCCCTCCGCGGAGGCGTTCGCGTCGCTCACGGGGTTCTTCGACGTGCCGACGGACCGGATCTGGTACGTCGGGGACGACCCGATCGTCGACGTCGCGGGAGCGCGCGCGGCCGGAATGACGACCGTCTGGTTCGACGAAGGCGAGCGCGCCTTTCCGGCGGAGGAGGCCGCGCCGGATCACACCATCCGGTCGCTCGGCGAATTGCTGCCGCTCCTCGTAGGGCGGCTATCGGCGGCGGCGAACGGCGCCGAATGACGTTGCGATGCGGGTGAGCGGCGGCGAGCTGCGCTCGCGCATCATCGCAGCACCGCCGGGCGATGCCGTCCGGCCGACGCCGGGCCGCGTGCGCGAAGCGCTGTTTTCGATCCTCGGCTTGCGAATCGACGGCGCGCGGGTGCTCGATCTCTTCGCGGGAACGGGCGGGATCGGGATCGAGGCGCTCTCGCGCGGGGCCGCGCACGCGACGTTCGTTGAGATGCACGCGCCGACGGCGCGCCGCTTGCGCGCGACGGTCGACGCGTTCGGGATCGCGAAGCGCGCGAGCGTCGTCTGCGCGCCCGCCGAGCGCGTCGCGTCACGCCTCGCCGGCCGGTTCGATCTCGTCTACGCGGACCCGCCGTACGCCCTGCCTCCGCCGCATCTGACCTTCGCGAACCTGCTCGCGCGCGGCGCGCTCGACGCGCGGACGATCCTCGTCTACGAGCATCGCGCGGAGGGCGCCGAGTTCGTAGGGCCGGGTTTCGAGACGACGCGGCGCGAGCGCTACGGCGACGTCGCCCTGCAGTTCGTGCGAATCGTCGCGTGACGAAACGCCACGGGCACGCGATCTATCCCGGTTCGTTCGATCCGCCGACGCGCGGCCACCTCGACGTCATCGTGCGCGCCGCGGCGATCTTCACGCGGCTCACGGTCGCGGTCGTCGTCAACCCGCAGAAGCGCGCGCCGTACTTCTCGCTCGAGGAGCGCGAGGCGATGCTGCGCGGCGCGACGGCCTCCCTCGGAAACGTCGAGGTCGATCACTTTCGCGGGCTGCTCGCGGATCACGTGAAGGAGACGTCGGCCGACGTGATCGTCAAAGGGCTACGAGTTATTTCGGACTTCGAGAGCGAAATGGCTTTCGCACACATGAACCGCTCGCTCAGCGGCGTCGACACCATGTTCCTCATGGCCGACGCGAGTTTTTCGTTCGTCAGCTCGAGTCTCGTCAAAGAAGTCTTCCTCGAAGGCGGCGACATCTCCAAGTACGTCCCGAGCGTCGTGCTCGATCACATGCACCACAAACGCCGTGCGAACGGAAAGGTCTGATCTATGTCGATTTACCGCGTCATCGATAAGCTCGAAGCCTACGTCCACGAAGGGACGTGGGTACCGCTCGGCCATCGCATCTTGAGCGAGGAGCGGCTGATCGAGTTCATCGAGAAGATGCGCTCGACGCTGCCCGAGGAAGTCGGCCGCGCGAAGGTGATCGCATCGAATAAGGATCGCATCGTGCGCGACGCGCAGGAGAAGGCGCAGGCGATCGTCTCCGAAGCCTTCGCGCAGAAGAACGAACTCGTCGAACAGCAGGACGTGATGCGCACGGCGCGTCAGACGGCGGACGTCGTCCTGCGCGAAGCCGAAGAGAAGGCGCGCCGTATCCGTGCCGGTGCCGACGCCTACGCCGCACAGATGCTCGCCGATCTCGAAGGCCGGCTCGCGACCGCGCTCGGCTCGGTGCAGAAGGGGCGCGAGGCGCTCGCTCCCAAACCGGCCGCGCCCGAGGCCGCCGTGCCGGCGGGGAACGGCGTCCCCGAAGCGGCCGCGAAATCGAAGCGTGCCGCCTTCGATGCGGCGGAGACGCCCGTGCGCGAGACCGTCGAAGCGCAGCGCTGAGCCGAGCGGCGGCCGCCCCTAGACGGGCGGCGCCTGCACGTTGAAGGCGAACGCTTCGAGGCGGGCACGATCGACGGCGCGCACGCGGCCCCGGTCGAGTTCGACCGCGTTCGCGTTCTTGAGCCGCAGCAGCGCGCGCGCCGCCATGTCGCGGACGGTTCCGGCCGCCTGCGCGATCTGCGCCTGCGAGAGGTTCTCGACGCCGGAGAGTCCGCGCGCCATCCCCGTCGTCGCGGGCGCGTAGGACAGCAAGAACTTCGCGACGCGCTGCAGGACGTGCGCGAACGCGAGATCGGCGATCGTCTCGATCGAGCGCCGCCGCGCTTGCGACGCGTCCTGGAGGAAGCCGAGGGCGAGCTCCGCGTCGCTGCGGACCGCGTGCAGCACCGCGTCGTGGGGCAGCAGCACGAGGCTGCAATCGGTCAGCGCGTCGGCGCGCGTCGTCGCGCCGCCGCCGTCGAAACTGCCCGTCTCGTTGAGCGGATCGAGCGGCAGGCGCTCCCCGAGCGACTGCGTCTTGCCGTCGGGCGAGAGCAGCGTGTAGATGACCTTGCCCGTCCGCACGAAGGCCAGATACGGCCAGACTTCGCCTTCGTCGTAGATGCCGTCGCCCGCGCGAAACGAACGTTCGGTCGCGGTCGCGGCGAGATCGCGGATCGTCGCGGCACGCGCGCTCGCGAACGGCGTGCAGTGCGAGAGGAACGTCGGGACGTCGGCGTGCTCGTCGATGCGTTCGACGCGGATCGTCCAGCGGCCGGAGCCGAGGTTCCGCGCGTCCCACGAGAAGCGCCCGGCGCGGTGTTCGAGAAACTCGTTACGGAGGGCGCGGGGATCGGTTTCCTCCGGAAGCTCGAGGATCGAGCCGTGCTGTAGCTTATCGAAGGCGTCGAGAATGATGACGTTCCGATTGGTCGAGGGCAGCGTTCGGCTGTCGAGCGAGATCGCCGGCACGCGGGTGGTGGCCATTCTCCGCTCACTTTGATGCGGGAGCGGCGCTGCCTCCCGAGAAACGCCAACCTGCAAGGCGGCGCATCGCGCGGTCGTCATTAACGTATTAAATACTTTTAAGCTTCGTGCGATTTCGATTTACCGTGGGCCGGGCCTTGCGCTACGATACGAGCCACCGGACGAATCGGCGCCCGAGCGCCTTGCGGAGTGGATGTTGACCGGAATGCGGACCGCTTATCATGAGGCTCTCGAGCAGGCGCGGCTCGACGTGATTCGTCTGGGCGCGCTCGTCGCCGACGCCCTGTCCGCATCGGTCGCGTCGCTCGAGAAGCGCGATACGCTGATGGCGGCGCGCGTCATCGGCGGCGACGACGACGTCGATTCGCTGCGCCGCCGCGTCGAACAGACGTGCATCGAGCTGATCTGGAAGCAGCAGCCGGTCGCGGGCGAACTGCGGCAGGTCGCCGCGATGCTCGAGATCGTGACCGATCTCGAACGCACGGGCGATTACGCGGTCGAGATCGCGAAGTATTCGATGAAGCTCGCCGACGTCTCGATCCGGCCCGCGCGGGTCGAGATCGGCCGGATCGCGTCGATCGCGACCGACATGCTGCATCAGACGATGCGGGCCTACGCCGAGGACGACGTCGCGACCGCGGAGGCCGTGATCGCCCGCGACGACGAGGTCGACGCGCTCTACGCGCGCGGCATCGAGGCGCTGCAGGACGAGATGCAGACCGATTCCGAGATGGTCCGGGCGGGCACGATCATGCTCTTCGTGCTCGCGAACCTCGAGCGCGTCGGCGACCGCGCCCAAAACGTCGCCTGGCACATCAAGGACATGCTCGACCTCGGCTGAGCGCCGGGGCGCGACTAGTAGCCGACGTCGCGGACCGCGCAGGGCGACATGACGGCGTCGCTCATGCCGTGGATCAAGCGCTTGTCGGCCGGCGCGACGGTCGCGAGGATCCCGCCGAGCTGCACGTCGTCGCCGACGACGAAATAATACGGGCTCAGGCGCACGCGGCCGTCGAGCTGACCGATGTCGTCGATGCGGCGATCGAAGAACGGCACCTTGACGCGCTTGCCCTTATGGAAGCGCTGCAGGATGTACGGCGTCGTCGGGAACGAAGCGAGCGCGCCGTCGAGCGTCGCCTGCCAATCGTCTTTCGTGAGATCGTTCGCGACCTTCACGCCGCGCGAACCCCACGCAAGCTCCGAGAAGCCCGAGGGCTTCGTGACGTAGTCGCGTTCGCTCTTGCCGAGGGCGGTGAGCTGCGACCATTCGCGGACGGGTTCGCCCGCGGCGGTGAGATTCGTGATCGACGCCTGCGGCGGCAGCGGCCGCGGATCGAGGATCCACGTCTGCGGAAAGATCGTCTGCAGCATCGCGAAGCCGTCGCCGAGCTCGCCCTCCCAATACTTCGCGAGCAGCGGATGGTGGAGCAGCGCGAACGCGAGCTTCTCCTCGAGATGCGCCTTCGGCGGCGGCGTCATCTTCACGCGATTGTGCCGCGCCGCGTAGAGCATCAGCTCGTTCTTCGGAACGTTCAGCAGATCGAACAGTTCGAAATTCCGGTAGAGGACGTCGATCTTCTTTTCCTCGCCGTCCGCCAAGCGGACGAAGAGCGCGTCTTCCGTGAAGACGATCTCCTCGGGTTTGCACGCGAAGACTTCGGCGAGCCCTGCCTCGCGGATCGCGTTCGCGATCCACGCGAGCTCCGCATAATAGTCGCCCGCCTCCTGCGAGACGACGATCGCCGTCGTCGCGCTCGGCTTCCCCGCGACGCCGCGCAGCATCGCGACGAGCGCGCTCAGCATCCCGTCGGCTCCGCCGACCGTATCGTAGCCGAGCTCGCAGTACGCCTGCGCCATCGCGCCGACGAAGCCCATGCCGCCCGGAACGTTATCGAGCTCCGAGGCGATGAAGCCGGAGTCGGTCAGGATGAGGTCGGGGCGGATGACGCCCGGCACGTCGCTCTTGAAGCGGTTCTGCCGTCCGAGCTTGACGATCGCTTCGGGCTTCCCGAGATCGAGATACTCCGCGACGAACGCGGGCATCGAGCCTCGAACGCTGCGCTGGTAGAGGCCGGCGAGCGCCTTGTAGAAGCGCAGCAGCACGGGCCCGAGCGATGCGATCGCGTCGAACGTCTCGGGCGAGAGCCAGAACGGCTCGGGCGAGAGTCGCCACGCGACCCGGCTCTCGTCGACGCCGACCCCTCCGAAGAGCCCGGTCGGCATCCGCTCCGTCAGACGAAGCGCCTGATCGCGAGCGGAGAGAGACGGGTCGAGCGCGGTACAGCCCATGCGGCGGTGGTACCCTTTCCGGGTCGGGCGCAGCACATGTCGCGCGCCTCGGGCACCGAAACCGCGCGCCTCCCCGGAGGGGTTGCGATCGTGTCCGGTCCGCGTCAGCGCAAGTCGATCGCGCCCGGGACGAGCAGCGCGTGTTCGAGGCGGACGCCCCGATCGCGAATCGCGACCGTCAGATGCAGCGTCCGCGCGATCCCGAGCGCCTGGAGCGGGACGTCGTCGATCGTCCGAGTCGTCGTTTCGTTCGGGAGCCGGTCGTACGCAACGGAGTGCACGACGGGAGGACGGTTCGTCACGCCGAGCGTCTCGACGAGCGTTCCGGAGCCGTGCGCCGCCGCGGGTCCCGGCCGATCGCAGACTTCGACCCGTAGCT
>CAZZZK010000079.1:7932-9516 GCA_964658555.1 Vulcanimicrobiota bacterium
CCGGACGCGGCGGCGCGCGCCGTCGCGGCGCCCGCGAGAGAGGCGCCCGCGAACGCGGCGACGCGAAGCGCCCATCGTGTGATCACGGACGAGTAACGCGCCGCGGCGGCTCGCCGTTCGCGACGGCGGCCCGAACTTCGTGGAGGGGCGCGGTTTGCCGAACACAAACCGAGCGACGGCCCATGAGAATCGACCTCATCGCACTCGATCTCGACGGAACGCTCCTGGACCCAAGCGACCGCATCTCCGATCGCAACCGTGCCGCGATCCGCCGCTCGCTCGAGAACGGCGTCCGGGTCGTGCTCGTCACCGGCCGCGGCACGGATCTCCCGATCCGCATCTCGAAAGATCTCAATCTCAACCTTCCGGTGATCTGCTGCCACGGCGCGCTGACGAAGGATTTCGGCGCCAACCGCACGCTCGTGCATCTGCCCGTGCCGCTCCAATACGCGAAGCCGATGGTCGAATTCGCGGAGGCGAACGCGCTCTCGCTCGCGGTCTATTCCGAAGAACATTTCTACCGGCTCGAAGGCACGAAGCTCTTCATGGAGGACATGACGGGGCCGGCGTGGCGCGAGGCGACGACGTTCGCCGACGTGCTCGACAGCGCGCCGACGTTCCTACGATTTCTCGGAAACGAATCGGTCCGCGCGATGCAGCGCGAGTTCGGCGATTGGCCGCTGAACTTCCGGCTCGAGACGTGGGGCGATTTCTACGAGTGCGCCGTGCTCAATCGCGATGCGAGTAAGAAGAGCGCGCTGCAGCGGCTCTGCGCGGATTTTCAGATCCTGCCCGAACGCGTGCTCGCGATCGGCGATTCGCGCAACGACGTGCCGATGCTGCGCTGGGCGGGCGTCGGCGTCGCGATGGGTAACGCGCTCGACGAAGTCAAGCAGAACGTGCGGTACGTCACGGCGAGCAATACCGAGGACGGCGTCGCGCTCGCGATCGAGCGCTTCGTCGGAATGGTGCAGAAACGGCCGGCGTAGCCGCGTACGAGACGCGCCTGCGCGAGATCCTCGCCGGACGCGACTGGGAGGCGCTGCGCGAGTTCTCGCGCGAGCACAACGCGATTCCGGACGACGTCTACGCGCAGCCGAGGCACTTCTGGGACGTGATGCTTCATAAGTTAACCTGTAGCCGCGTCGACCTGCTCGGACTGCACGACGAGTCGCGCGCCTGGCTCGCGGAGCGCGGCTACTCGACCGACGTCGGCGGTTATTGAGCGTGCGCGTGCGCATCGCCGGGTTCGCGCGGATCCGCGAGATCCTCGGCGCGGCATCGGTCGACCGCAGCCTACCCGACGGCGCGACCGCGCGCGACGCGCTCGACGCGCTCGCGCTCGACTTCCCCGCGCTCGGCGCGCTGCGGACGTCGACGCGGCTGGTCCGGGACGGCCGTATCGTCGCACCCGAGACGCCGCTCGCCGAAGGCGACGAACTCGGGCTGCTGCCGCCGTTCGGCGGTGGCTGACGTGCGCTACGAGATCACGGCCGAGCCGCTCGACCTGGGCGCGCTCGTCGCCGCGGTGCGCGACGACGAGCAGGGCGGTCTCGTGACGTTCGTCGGCTACGTGCGACGCAC
>CAZZZK010000080.1:0-9371 GCA_964658555.1 Vulcanimicrobiota bacterium
AGTCCCTCGCCGACCGCGAGCGCCGATGCGATCGCGACGACGACGCCCGACGCATCGGCGAGCTCGGTGCCGACGCCGTCGGTCCCGCCGTTGCCCGTCGATACGTCGACGAGCGCTCCGGTGCCGAACGCCGCGCCCGCCGCTCCGGCGCCGACGCCCGCGCTGGCCGAGCCGCGCCGCGCACCCGCGGCGAACGCGCCGCAGGTCGTCAGCGTCGACGTCTCCGGCAACGCGCACGTGCCGACCGCGACGATCCTCGCCGTCGTGCAGACGAAGGCGGGCCAGCCCTTCGACGAGCAGACCGTGCGCGACGATCTCCAGCGCATCTTCGATCTCGGGTTCTTCGGCGATCAAGTCCCGCCGCTGATCCGCCAGCGCCCGGGCGGTATCGCGATCACGTTCCGCGTCGTCGAGAATCCCGTCGTCGAGCGCATCGTCTTCAGCGGCAACGATCACGTCCCGGCCGATACGCTGCTCGCGCTGATGGACACCTCGGTCGGCCAAGTCCTCAATACGAATACGTTCCATGAGGACGTTCTAAAGATCAATTCGTATTACGATAAGATCGGCTACGGCGGCCAGGTGCCGACGCACGTCGCGAACCTCGACATTTCGAAGGCGGGCATCCTCACGATCTCGGTCCGCGAAGGCCTGACGGTCCGGCACATCGTCATCACGGGCGATCCGATCCTCTCGCCGATCATGATCCAGAAATCGCTCTCGCTCAAAGAGGGCCAGCCGTACTCCGAGGACGCGCGCGACAAAGATTACGAGATCCTCAAGAAGCTCTACGACAAATACGACCTCTCGCTCGGGGATTTCGAAGGCGGGATCGATCCGACGACGGTCGATCTCGCGAAGGGCACGGCCGACGTCAAGTACAGCATCTACGTCGCGGTCGTCGGTGCCGTGCAGATCACCGGAAACACGACGACCAAGGACGTCGTGGTCCGCCGTCAGCTGCGGCTCAAACCCGGCATGATCATCACGCAGGGTCTCGTCCGGCGCGATTACGAGCGGCTCAACAATCTCGGATTCTTCGAGAAGGTCGACATCCAGCAGAAGCCGGGCCCCGACCCGAAAAAGCCGTACGCGCTCACGCTCGATTGGAACGTGAAAGAGCAGCGTACGGGCACGGCGCAGGTCGGCGCGGGCTACTCGGGCGGCCCGACGGGTCAGGGCCTCACGGGGACGCTCTCGTACTCGCAGAACAACATCAACGGCACGGGCAACGGCGCCTCGATCCGCCTCGAGCGCGGCGCGCTCGTCTCGGACGGCTCGATCTCGTACACCGTCCCCTATCTCGGCAACACGCGGACGTCGCAGCTGTACAGCCTCGGCGCGTCGATCTTCACGAGCGCGCAGAAGAACTATTACTCCGTCTATCAGTCCTCGGGCGCGACGTCGCTCGGCAGCAATCCCGTCGTCACGACGCCGGGGTCGGGCACGACCGGTTCGACCGCCGTCGCGGGGCAGGGCGTCGTCCTGACGCCGAACTCGAACGTGGTCGCGAACATCGCCGCGCTCTACAGCAACCGCTCGAACGGCATCTCGCTCAACCTCGGACGGCGGCTCACCGATACGCTGACGGCGACGGCCGGCATCTCCGTGCAGCGCCTCGCGACCGACGTCGTGCTGCCCTCGGGATACTTCCTCGCCGATCAGAACACGCAGATCCTCAATACGCAGACCAATAACGTGCTCAGCAGCACGAACGGGACGACGCTCGGCATCGTCGCGCCGTCGATCGCGCAGACCGCGAACGGCGCCGGCTACAACCTGCATTCGTTCACGCTCGGATTGCAGAACGACACGCGCGACGACATCTCCGATCCGCGCCGGGGCGCGCTCGCCGCGGTCAGCGAGGAACTCTCGGGCAAGGCGATCGGCTCGCAGTTCCACTACACGATCACGACCCTCGACGTCGCGAAATTCTTCCCGGTGCTCAAATCGTCGACGCTCGGCTTCCACGCGCTGTTCGGAAACTCGACGGGCGCGATCCCGCCGAACCGCCTCTTCGTGCTCACGGACCAGCAGTTGCGCGGCT
The DNA here is from genome assembly GCA_964658555.1 of Vulcanimicrobiota bacterium. GTDB lineage: Bacteria > Vulcanimicrobiota > Vulcanimicrobiia > Vulcanimicrobiales > Vulcanimicrobiaceae > CAZZYZ01. The sequence goes on from CAZZZK010000080.1 coordinate 2,048, forward strand.
ACAGCCAAGTCTTCTACGGCACGCAGGAGGTCTTGCTGCAGAGCGAGCTGCGCGTACCGGTGACGCCGGATCATAAATTCGGCCTCGCGATCTTCTACGATTACGGCGGCCAGCGCATCCGCGGAGCGGCCCCGATCCTCGATGCGTTCGGCAATACGGTCGTGAACTACGACAGCTTCCTCTATCGCAGCGACGCGGGCGTCGGCTTGCGCTTCAACATCCCGCAGCTCGGCTTCAAGAACATCCGCCTCGATTTCGCGCGCGGGAAGGCGGGCGCTCACACCAGCTTCGGAATCGGACAGAGTTTCTAACACCATGCGTCTCCCTCACCGCCTCGTCACGGCGTTCGGCGCGTTCGCCCTCGCCGCGGCCGCGCTCGCCCCGGCGACCCTCGCGGCCGACGTCACCGATATCGGCTTCGTCGATCAGGCCGCGCTCGCGAACGTCCGCTCCTTCACCGATGCGAATCGCGAGCTCGCGCAGTACAAGGCCGGCCTCGACCGGCAGTTCTCGCAGCAGATGCACGGCACGCGCGATCAGGGCACGCAGGCGCGGATCGCGCAGGCGTTTCAGAACAAACTCGCGATCCGGCAGCGCGAACTTTTCGCGCCGCTCTTCTCGCGCGCGCAGGTCGCGATCGCCTCGGTCGCCTCGAGTAAGAATCTCTCCGTGATCCTCGATAAGCGGATCATGGTCTACGGCGGTCAGGACGTCACGCAGAGCGTGATCGCGCTGCTCTCGGGCCCGGGCGATCCGATCCCGCCCGTGAGCACGCCGCCGCCGTCGAGCGTCGGCTACGTCGACCAATCGCAGATCGACAACGTCCCGCAGCTCAAGTCGGCGAACGACGACATGCTCAAATACCAGAGCCAACAGCAGCAGGCGGCGCAGGCGAAGATGAAGTCGGCGAAAACCGATGCCGAGCGGCAGCAGATCCTCAAAGACTATCAGAACGCGCTCGCCGATAAGCAGAAGCAAGAGATGACCCCGCTCGTCGATAAGACGCGCGACGCGATCGCCGGGATCGCGAAGAAAAAGGGATTGGTGCTCGTGGTCGATCGCTCGAATCTGATCTACGGCGGCACCGACATTACGAGCGATGTCACGGCCGCGCTCAAGTAGCGCCCGCGCCGGGCTCGCCGTCGTCGCCTGCGCGGTCGGCGCGTCGTTCGCCGCGTGTTCGCACGCGCCGCGGGCGGCGGACACCTCCGCGACCGCGGCCCCGTCGAGCGCCGCTTCCGGAAACGGTCGCGTCGGATTCGTGCGGATGCAGGCGCTCATCGCCGTGCATCCGCTCTATCCGCAGCTCGCCCATCTCGACGACGACGTCGAGGCGCTGCAGCTGCGCTCCGTCGGGCCCGCGATCGCGAATTCGGGTGCGGGCGTGCTCAAGGCGCAGCACGAGCTGCAGCACGAGCTCGAATCGGCGGCGAACGAAACCAAAGCCGCGCTCGTGAAGATGCAGCGCGAATACGGTGCGCGCGAACAGCGCGCGATCGACGCGGCGCTCGGCGCCGCGGGTGCCGCGAACGGCCCGAGCGGCGCGACGATCGCGGGGAACGTGGCCGCCGAGGCGCGCGTGCAGCAGGCCGACGCGGGCGCGGCCGCGCGGCGGAATTTCGATGCCTATCGCGGCGCGCTCGTCGATCAGAACCGGGCGGCGATCGTCGCGCTGCAGCGCTCGCTCGGCGCGCGCGCGGAACGCGAGTATCGCGCGCGCGCGGACGACCTGCAGCGCAAGGAATCCGATTACGCGCTCTCGCTCGCGAGCGCCGATGCGGCGGATCGCCTCTCGCTGCGCACGCGGCTCTCGAATCTCGCCCTCGACGATCAGTCGCGCGACGACGTCCGCAAGCAGCTCGACGCCCTCGACCGCAAAGAATCGGACGCCGTCGGCGCGATGAAGAATCGCGACACGGCGACGCTGATCGCGTTCCAAAAGACGCTCCGCGCGCGGGTCACGAAGGAGCTCACGGACGACGTCGCATCGCTGCAGAAGCGCACGTCCGCGAAGATCGCGTCGCGCGCGGATCAGACGCGCGCGACGCTCTCGAATCAGCTCGGCGAAGCGCTCTCGGCGGGCGGCGGCCCGGGTGCCGCCGCGAACGTCACGCCCGCGATGCGCGCGCGCCTGCTCGCGCTCCATAAGGAATATCAGGCGGGCTTCGATCGCGATGCGAAGCAGACGATCGAACGTTTCCGCAAGACGCGGACCGATCTCTCGCAGCGCTTCGCCGAGGTCGCCGGCCTCGATACGCAGGCGCAGCGCGATGCGAACGCCCAGATCGACGCGCTGCGGAAACAGCGCCGCGATCTCTACGATTCGATGGTCGCGCAGATCGATCGCGAAGTGAAAACGGTCGCCCAGCAGCACGGGATCGACGTCGTCGTCAGCGACGTCCTCGCTCCAGCGAGCGGCATCGACCTCACCGACGACGCCAAGAAAGACATCGAGAGTCTACACGAGTGAAAGCAGCAACGTACGCCGCGGCCCTGATCCTCATCGCGCTCGCGGGGTGCGCGAAACCGGCGTCGACCGTCGCGACCGTCGACCTCGCGCGCATCCAGGCGAATTGGCCGAAGTTCATCAACTACAGCCGCCAGCTCGCGGCCGATTCCGATGCGATCACGCGCTCGACGGCGTCGCCCGCGCAGAAGCAACAGCAGCTCGCGGCGTTGCGGCAGCACTACGTCGCGATGCAGGACGAGGTGACGGGCGACGTCCGCGATGCGGCGCAGCAGATCGCGACGCAGCGGAACTTCAAGCTCGTGCTGACGCGGCAGTTCGTCGGCTACGGCGGCACCGACATCACGGCGGACGTCGAGAAGATCCTCAAGATCACCGAACCGACGAAGTCCTGATGTCCGAGACGCTCGCGGAGATCGCGCGGCGGCTCGGCGGCACCGTCCGCGGCGACGCGTCGGTCGTCGTCGAGCGGATCAGCGCGATCGAAGACGTCGACGGGCGATCGCTGACCTTCGCGACCGACGAACGCTACCTGCGGCGCGCGATCGCGTCGCGCGCCGCCGCGACCCTCACCGAGGCGAAGCTCGCCGACGCCGTGGGCGAGACGTCGCATCCGCTCGTCGTCGTCGCCTCGGCGCGCGCGGCGCTCGCGGCGCTGCTCGCCGAACGCGAGCCCGCGCGGCCCGCCGCGGCGCGTCATCCGAGCGCGGTCGTCGATCCGAGCGCCGAGCTCGGCGAGGGCGTGCACGTCGGTCCGCTCGCCGTCATCGGCGCGGGCGCTCGCGTCGGCCCGGGGACGGTCGTGCTCGCGGGCGCGGTCGTCGGGGCGGGCGCGACGGTCGGCCGCGACGCGACGCTGCATCCGCGCGCGATGCTGCTCGATCGCTGCGTCGCGGGCGATCGCGTCGTGCTGCAGGCGGGCGCGATCGTCGGCTCCGACGGGTTCGGCTACGTCTTCCTCGACGGCCGCTTCGCGAAGATCCCGCAGGTCGGCAACGTCGTGCTCGGCGACGACGTCGAGATCGGCGCGAACACGTGCGTCGATCGCGCGCAGACGGGCTCGACGACGATCGGCGACGGTACGAAGATCGACAACCTCGTGCAGATCGGCCACAACTGCCGCATCGGCAAGCACTGCGGATTCGCCGCGCTCAGCGGCTTCGCGGGTTCGGGGACGGTCGGCGATTATACGATCGTCGGCGGCGAATCGGGGATCAACGGCCACATCGTCGTCGGCTCGCGCGTGACCGTCGCCGGCAACACGATGGTGTGGGACGACGTGCCCGACGGCGCGACCGTCAGCGGCCAACCGGCGCAGGACCACCGCGCGGAATTGCGTCAGCAGGTTCGCCTCCGCAACCTCGACAAGCTCTACGAGCGTGTGAAGGCCTTGGAGCGACGGTGATACACCAGCACACGCTGCGCGACGAACTCGTTTTCGAAGGCGTCGGGCTGCACACCGGCAGCCCCGGCCGCGTCGTCGTCCGGCCCGCCGCGATCGGTGCGGGGCTGCGATTCGAACTCGACACGGCGCACTTCGCGGCGCGCGCGTCGCACGTCGTCGATACGCGCCGCGCGACCGTCGTCGGTTGCGGTGGCGAGAGCGTCTCGACGGTCGAGCATCTGCTCTCGGCGCTCGCGGGATGCGGCGTCGACAACGCGACGATCGCGGCGCGCGGGCCCGAGATCCCGATCCTCGACGGCAGCGCCGCCGTCTTCGCGGACGCGATCGAGTGCGCCGGGCTCGCGGAACAGAACGCGCCGCGCGCGATCGTCGCGATCGATCGGACGCACGTCTTCCGCGACGGCGACGCGCTCCTCGCGGTTTCGCCGTACGACGGCTTTCGCGTGCGCTTCGTCGCCGATTTCGCGGCGCCGATCGGAACGCAGTACTACGACGTGACGGTCGATCCGCAGAGCTATCGCGCGGAGATCGCGGCGGCGCGGACGTTCGGCTACCTGCACGAAGTCGAGGCCCTGCTCGCGGCCGGACTCGCGCGCGGCGGCTCGCTCGAGAACGCGCTCGTCTTCGCGCCGGATGGTCCGATGACGCCGCTGCGCTGGCCGAACGAAGTCGTGCGCCATAAGATCCTCGACCTCATCGGCGATTTCGCGCTGCTCGGCGCGCGGCCGCAGTGCGAGGTCGTCTCGATCAAGAGCGGGCATCGCCTGCACGCGCGGGCGGTCGCCGAACTCGCCGAGATCTACGCGCCCGTCGCGGCGCTCGGAGCATAAGCGCTTGAGTATCGTCCCCATCGGCGATTCGATGGACATCATCGAATTGATGCGCGTCCTGCCGCACCGCTACCCCATGCTGCTCGTCGATCGGATCACCCATTTCGAACGCGGAAAGCTCGCGAACGGCTACAAGAATCTCTCGATGAACGAGCACTTCTTCCAAGGTCATTTTCCGGGGCTGCCGATCATGCCCGGCGTCTACATGATCGAGGCGCTCGCGCAGCTCGGCGGGACGATCATTTTAGGACCCGACGATTTTCGGCGGCGCATCGCGTTCCTCGCCGGGATCGATAAGGCGAAGTTCCGCCGGCCCGTCACGCCCGGCGACCGGCTCGACATGGAGACGGTGCTGCTGCGGACGCGAAAGAACGTCGGCTGGGTGCACGCCGAGGCGAAGGTCGAGGGCAAGCTCATCTGTTCGGCCGAGCTGATGTTCTCGGTCGCGTTCGTCGGCGAGTTCGGACTCGACGCGACGGTCTTGCATCAGTGATCCATCCGACCGCGGTCGTCCACCCGCAGGCGGTGATCGGCGACGGGGCCGAGATCGGCCCGTTCTGCGTCGTCGGTGCGAACGTCGAGATCGGCGATCGGACGCGACTGCTCGCGCACGTGGTCGTCAACGGCCACACGACGATCGGCGACGATAGCGAGATCCATCCGTTCTGCTCGATCGGATCGCCGTCGCAGGATCGCAAGTTCGTCGGCGAGCGGTCGTACACGCGGATCGGCAGCCGCACGGTGCTGCGCGAATACGTCTCGATGAATCGCGCGACGGGCGAGGGCGAGACGACCTCCGTCGGGGACGATTCGCTGCTGCTCGCCTACGTCCACATCGCGCACAATTGCCGGGTCGGCAATCACGTGACGATGTCGTCGACGGCGCAGCTCGCCGGCCACGTGATCGTCGAAGATTACGCGACCGTCGGCGGCCAGACGGGCGTCCATCAGTTCGTGCGCATTGGCACGCACGCGATGGTCGGCGGGATCACGCGCCTCACGCGCGACGTTCCGCCGTACTTCCTCGTCGAGGGCAATCCGGCGCAGCCGTACGGGCTCAATTCGGTCGGCTTGCGGCGCGCCGACTTCACCCCCGAGATCGTTTCGGAACTGAAGGAATGCTACCGGATCATCTACCGGTCCGGCAACAACATCTCGCAGGCCAAAGACGCGCTGCGCGCGATCGCCACGAGCGAGCAGGCGCAGTACCTCCTCGCGTTCATCGAGGCGCCCTCGGAGCGCGGCATCGTGAAGTGAGCGCGTGATGCGCGTCTTCTTCGCGACGGGCGAACCCTCGGGCGACATGCTCGCGGCGACGCTCGCCGAGGCGATCCGCGAATTCGCGCCGGACGCGCGCTTCCGCGGGATCGGCGGCGAGCGGATGCGCGCCGCCGGGATCGAGATCGTCACCCCGACGGCGGGTTGGGCGAGCATGGGTCCGCTCGCGGCGCTGCGCCTGATCCCGAAGCTGCTGTTCGACGCCTTCCGGCAGACGCTGCGGCTACGCCTCGCGCCCGTCGATCTCGTCGTGCTCGTCGATTTCGGCGCGTACAATCTGCGGCTCGCGCGCCTGTTGCGTTGGAGCGGTTACACGGGGCGCGTTCTCTATTATTTTCCGCCGGGGGCGTGGCTGGATTCGCCATCGAAGGCGCGCGTCGTCGCGGAGAACGCGATCCCGCTGACGGCGTTCGCGCATCAGCGAGATTTCTACGCGTCCCTCGGCCTCGACTGCGCGTGGTTCGGGCATCCGCTCTGCTCGCTCGTCGAGCCGCGCGCGGCGCGCCCGCCCGCTCCACCGCGCGGCGGGACGGTCGCGCTGCTGCCGGGGAGCCGGCGCGGCGAGATCGCCTTCCATCTCCCGCCGCTGCTCGCGGCCTGCGCGCTCGTGCGGGCGCGGCGGCCGGAGGCGACGTTCGTCGTGAGCGCGGCCGACGCGTACGTCGAGCGCTTCATCTCGGCGGAGCTCGCGCGCGCCGGCGTTCGGATGCGGATCGTCCGCGGGACGAGCGCGGCGTTCGAGACCGCCGACGCGGCGTGGATCGCATCGGGGACGGCGGTCCTCGAAGCGACGCTGCGCGAGGTGCCGACCGTCGCGCTCTACGTGATCTCGGCCGCGCAAGCGCGCATCGCGCGCCGGGTCTGGCTCGATCGCCACCCGTTCGTCACGTTGCCGAACATCCTGCTCGGCCGGGAGATGATCCGCGAGCGGCTGCAGGAGGCCGCGACGCCGCAGAATCTCGCGGACGACGTCGAAGAACTGTTGCGCGCACCCGAGTGCCGGATCGCGGAGATGCGCGCGTTCCGGGCGCTCCTCGGTCCGCCCGACGCCCTGCGGCGTTGCGCCGCGTTCGCGACCGTCCTAGCGAGGCACCCGTGAGCTCCCTGCGGATCTACCACACTTCCGATCTCCACGATCATCGCGGCTTCGGGCCGCGGCTCGCCGCGCTGCGCGCCGCGGAGCCCGGGCTGCTCTTCGATTGCGGCGATTCGCTGCGCGGCAGTCAGACGGTCTACCATCGCCGCGAACCGATCATCGGCGAGATCGGCGCGGCGGGCTACGACGCGCAAGGGATCGGGAACCGCGAATTCCACTACCTCTTCCCGCTGCTCGCGGCGCGCGCG
>CAZZZK010000081.1:0-9348 GCA_964658555.1 Vulcanimicrobiota bacterium
TGCGATGCGCGAGGAGGGCGAGCGCGTGATGCGCGCCCTCGCGGCGGACGAGCCCTGCTGGCTCCTCGAACGCACGGGCCGGGAGCTCGCGAGCGTCGAGCTCGCCGCACGGCTCGCCGAGACGGCCCGCTCCGGCCACACCCGGCTCACGTTCGCGATCGCCGGGACGTACGGCGCGAGCGACGAGCTCAAGGCGCGCGCAACCTATCGATGGTCGCTCTCGCGCTTGACGCTGCTGCACGAGTGGGCGCGCATGCTCGTGCTGGAACAACTTTACCGCGCAGCGAAGATCGCGCGCGATGAACCCTATCACCACTGAGGACGCGCGCGTCGGCCCGCCGGGCGACGATCTGGCGCGTATCGCGAGCGCCTTCGAGAGGGCCGCGCGCGAACTCGTCCCGGGCTCGTCGCCGGCGGTCGTCTTCGAAACGCCGCGCAACCCCGAGTTCGGCGACTTCTCGTCCAACGTCGCCCTGCAGCTCGCGCGGCCGGCGCGCCGGCCGCCGCAGCTGCTCGCGCTCGAATTGCTCGCCTCCGCGTTCGCGAACGACCCGAGCCTGCGCGATCTGATGACGTCGGCCGAACCCGCCGCCGGGTTCATCAACATCCGCCTCTCGCCCGCGTTCTGGCAGCGTACGGTCGCCGCGATCCTGAGCGAGGGTCGCGCGTTCGGCCGCAGCGTCGCCCCTTCGGATGCCGAGCGGATCTCGCTCGAATTCGGGAGTGCGAATCCGACCGGACCGCTGCTCGTCGTCCAGGGCCGCACGCTCTCGCTCGGCGACTCGATCGCGAACGCGATGCGGTTCTCGGGTATCGCCGTCGAGACCGAGTGGGTCGTCAACGACGCGGGCTCGCAGCTCGACACCCTCGGGCGCTCCGTCTACGCGCGCTACCGACAAATCGACGATCCGGCGTATCCGTTTCCGGAGGACGGCTACCCGGCGGACTATCTCGTCCCGATCGCGCGCGCGCTGCGCGAGCGAGAAGGCGGCCGGTTCGACGGAGTTCCCGAGGACGAGTGGCTGCCGTACTTCGCGACCTACGGACGCGACGCGCTCGTCGCGAGTCAGAAGCGGACGGCCGAGCGCTTCGGCGTCCGGTACGATCGCTGGCAGAGCGAGAAGGAGCTCCACGAGAACGGCTCGGTCGATGCGGGGATCGCGGAAATTCGCGACCGCGGCCTCACGTTCGAAGCCGACGGCGCGCTTTGGATGCGCACGACGCAGTTCGGCGACGACAAGGATCGCGTGCTCGTGCGCCAGGACGGCCGGCCGACCTACTACGCGCCCGATATCGCCTATCACCGCGAAAAGCTCGCGCGCGCCGACCGGGCGATCCTCATCCTCGGGCCCGATCACCACGGCTACGTCTCGCGACTGCAGACGATCGCCGCTGCGTTCGATCGGCCGGGCGCGATCGAGGTGATCATCGCGCAGCAGATGACGATGCTCCGCGATGGTGAAGTGGTGAAGCTTTCGAAGCGCGCGGGCAGCGTGCTGACCCTCGACGAGGTGCTCGACGAAGTCGGCGTCGACGCGGCGCGCTTCTTCTTCGTCATGATGAACGCCGATTCGCCGATGACCTTCGACCTCACGCTCGCCGTCGCGCAGACGAACGACAATCCGGTGTTCTACGTGCAGTACGCCCACGCGCGCATCGCGTCGATCGCCCGTCGCGCGAGCGCGGAGGTCCGCTCGGCCGCCGGATCGGGCGCCGCGCTCGAGCGTCTCGTCGAGCCCGAGGCGCTCGCGCTCGCGCGCCGTCTCGCGGAATTTCCGGGCGTCGTGCGCGCCGTCGCGACGACCCGCGCGCCGAGCCGCCTCGCGCGCTACGTGCAGACCGTCGCGTCGGAGTTCACGCAGTTCTACATGGCGTGCCGCGTGCTCGGCGACGACGACGCGCTTTCGAGCGCCCGGCTCGGGCTGTGTCTCGCGACGAAGACCGTCCTCGCGAACGGCCTCGCCCTGCTCGGCGTCGGCGCGCCCGAGGTCATGGAGCGAGCGCCGCAGTCGACGCCCGCGTAGCCGGAACGATCAGCCGGCTTCGAAACTCTTCTCGAGTTCGCGTTCGTCCTCGCCGCCCGCGTAGATCGGGAGGGCCTCGCCGATGAGCGCCGCGACCTGCTCCTCGAGCGGGTGCGAGCGGTAGAAACGCCAGGCGACGCGCGCGATCGCGGCGATCGGGATGCCGAGCAGCAGGCCGGGCAGACCGAAGAGTTCGCCGCCCGCGAACGTCGAGAACATGACGACGATCGGCGAGACGCCGATGCTCTCCGACATGATCTTCGGCACGAAGACGTTATCCGCGACGCGGCCGATCGCGAACAGGATGACCTGCACCCAGATCGTCGTTTGACCGCCCTGCGGGATCGCGAGCACGAGCCCGAGCAGATGCGAGATCACGAGCCCGGCGAACGGCACCGCATACCCGAGCGCCGTCACGACCGCGAGCAGCAGCGCGAATTTGAATCCCGCGACGAACGTGAAGCCGAACACGAGCGCACCGACGAGCGCGCAGACCGTCACCTGCCCCGTCACGTAGCCGCCGAAGACGTGCACGAGTTCGACGCCGAGCATGTGCGCCGAGCCGCGGCGCGATGCGGGCAGCAGCCCGAAGATGCTGTCGGCGAGCTTATCGCCGCGCCAGATGAAGAACGCGGAGAGCACGAGCGCCGAGATGCCGACGAGGAACGCCGTGAACGTGCCGATGAGCACCTGCGCGAACGACGCGAGCGTCGCGCTCACCGCCGTCGAGACGCGGTCCGCGATGTAGCCGCGCAGATTGTTCGCACTCGGCGGCAGATACTGGCGCCCGACGTGATGCAGCAGGAACGCCTGCGCGTTGTCGAGCCACGACTGGACGATCGCGATGTAGCCCGACGAATTGACGGCGAGTACTTCGATCTGCGCGAGCGTCGCCGGAACGACGAGCAGCAGCACGAGGATCACGATCCCGGCGAGCGCGGCGTAGACCGTCGCGATCGCGAAACCGCGCGACATGATCCGCTCGAGCCGCGAGACGAGCGGCGCGATGCCGACCGCGATGAAGCCCGCGATCACGAAGACGGCGACCGTGCGCGGGATGTGCGTGACGAGCAGGAACGCCGCACCGAGCAGCGCGAGCACGACGACGATCGCCGTCGCGCGGCGACGGACGACGGGCGAGCTTAGAGCCGCTTGCACAGCAGTCGCCGCTCGGTCATGTATCCGGCGGCGGCGTAGAGTTCGCGCGCGGCGACGTTCTCTTCGGTCACCATCAGCGCGACGTACGGCAGGCCGCGCTCGCGCGCCGCATCCTCGGCGGCGCGCAGCAGCAACGTGCCGACGCCCGTGCGGCGCGCGACCGGTTCGACGGCCATGTAGGCGACGAAGCCCTGGGGAGCGGAGGTGATCTCGTCGGGTAGATCGTCGATCAGGAGCGCGAAGCCGAGCGGTCCGTCGAGCGCGTGGTCCGCGATCACGAGCACGTGCGACCGCTCGAACGCGAAATCGACGAGCCGCTCGTAGCCGTGCGAGAGGACGTCCGGCGACGGCGCCGGATCCCGCAGCGCCGAGACGCTGTCGATCGTGGTCCGCGAACCGAGGTCGAGGACGAACGCGCGATCGGCGACGCCCCCGCGGCGCAGCGCGAGCGATGCGTTCAGCGAGACGCCCCGCTCGCGGCGAATTCGGCGCGCCACCGCGGCAGCAGCGCCTCGACGGCCGCGAGGAACGCCTCGTTCTGATCGCGCGTGCCGACCGTAACCCGCAAACGGCCCGGCATCCGCAAGCCGTCGCCCGAGCGTACGATCACGCCGCGCTGCAGCAGCGACTCGTAGGCCGCCTCGGCTTCGGTCGGCACTTCGACCGCGACGAAGTTCGCGGCGCTCGGATAGACGTGCAGCCCCATCGCGCGCAGCGAGTTCGTGAGGAAGGCGCGGCCCTCGTCGTTCGAGCGCCGGCTGCGTTCGACGAACGCCTCGTCTTCGAGCGCGGCGAGGACGGCGACCGCCGCGGGGCGCGAGACGTTGAACGGCACGCGGACGCGGTCGAGATAGCCGACGATCTCGGGCGACGAATAGCCGTACCCGAAACGCGCGGCGGCGAGACCGTAGATTTTGGAAGCCGTGCGCAGGACGAGCGTCGCGGGGCGCGCGCGCAGCACGTCGACGCCGTCGGTCCCGGCCGGATCCATGAACTCGCGATACGCCTGATCGATCACGAGCAGCACGTCGGGCGGCAGCGCCTTCGCGAACGCGAGGAACGCGTCGCGCTCGACGCGCGTGCCGGTCGGATTGTTCGGATCGCAAACGAAGACGACTTTCGTCGCCGGCGTCACGGCCGCGAGCATCGCGTCCAGATCGTGTACGCCGTCGCGCAGCGGAACCTCGATCGGTCGCGCGTGCGCGGCCTTCGCATCCTTGAGGAACAGCGAGAACGTGGGGCGCGCGAAGACGACCTCGTCGCCCGGATCGACGAACGCCGCGAACACGAGCGCGATCAGTTCGTTGCTGCCGTGGCCGAGGACGACGCTCGCGACGTCGAGATCGTAGCGCCGCGCGAGCCGCCCGCGCAGCGTCGCGTGATCGTCTTCGTCGTAATCGCTGAGCGATTCGAGCGCGCGCACGGCCGCGAGCGCGTGCGGCGACGATCCGAGCGGATTCTCGTTCTGCGAGAGCTTCACGGGAGCGTCGATCCCGAAGCGTCGCCGCACCGCTCCGACCGACGTGCCCGCCTTGTACGGCGTCGTCTCACGGAGGGCGAGGCGCAACAAGCGGCCGAGCGGATTCGCCATATCGCGCGTCACCTTCGACGGACCGCCGGTTCCGCCATGTGCCTCAGACGCGATTGAGGCGGCGCGAGCCGGGTTCGCTCAGCGGCTCGCCCTCGGCGCATTGCGGGCAGTCGGCGGGGTCGTACGAGACGGTCGGCAGTTCGAGCAGGACCTCCGCCGGGACGCCGAACTCGACGGGTTCGCGCCGGACGATCGCCGCGACCGCGACCGTCGTCGCCCCATGAGCGCGCACGACCTCGAGCACGTCACGCACCGAGCCGCCCGTCGTCACGACGTCCTCGACGACGACGACCCGGTCCGCGGCCGAGAGCGTGAAGCCGCGGCGGAGCGCAGCGATCCCGTCCTCGCGCTCGGTGAAGATCGCCTTCGTTCCCAGCTGACGCGCGACTTCGTAGCCGAGCACGATCCCGCCGACGGCCGCGCTGACGACGATCGTCGCATCGAAACGCAGCAGCGAGGTCGCGAGCTGCGCGCCGATGCGCTCGACGACGTCGGGGTCTTCGAGCGCGCGGAATTTCTGCACGAAGCGATCGCTATGGCGGCCCGACGACAGCTTGAAGTGGCCGGTCAGCAACGCGCCGCGTTCTTCGAGGATGGCGGCGAGCGTTTCAGAGCGCAAGGGCGGTCTCCATCTCGGCGAGGATATCGCGCACGGCGCGGACGGGATCCCGGGCTTCGACGACCGGCCGCCCCACGACGAGGTAATCGGCGCCGGCCGCGAGCGCGTCGGCCGGGGTGGCGACGCGCTTCTGATCTCCGTGGGACGCGCCCGCCGGCCGAACGCCCGGGCACAGCGCCTTGAAGTCGTGGCCGAAATACGCCTTGAGGTCGCGAACTTCGAGCGGGCTGCAGACGACGCCCGCGCAGCGCGCGTCGCGCGCGAGCGCCGCGAGCCGCATGACGTTCTCGCCGGGTCCGCCGATCAAGCCGAGCTCTCCGAGTTCCTCGCCCGCATGGCTCGTCAGCAACGTCACGGCGAAGATCTCGGGGACCGCGATGCCGAGTTCCGCGGCGCGCTCCGCGGCCGCATCGATCGCGGCGATCATCATCTCGTTGCCGCCGAGCGCGTGCACGTTGACGATGCGTACGCCCGGCCGCACGATCGCGCGCATCGCCGCGGCGACCGTACGCGGGATGTCGTGCAGCTTCGCATCGACGAAATGCGGCGTTTCGCGGCGCTCCAGCTCGGCGCGCAGCGGATCGCCGTAGCCGTACAGCGATTCGAATCCCACCTTGAACGCGATGCCGAGCGGCTGCAGCGCATCGACGAGGGCGGCGGCTTCATCGTAGGTCGCGACGTCGAGCGCGACGATCAACCGGGATGCTACGGAAGCGGTCACGATCCGACCATTGATCTCCCCGGCGGGGCGACACCTGCCGGGCCCCGCACCGCGGAACGCGTCCGCGGAAGCAAAATTTCAGCGCTTAATAATCGGCGCGGAAGCGAGATCCTTTTTCTGTGTTTCTCACGATATCCGCGAAAAGCGCTAGAACTTTTGAGCACGGCGGCCGTTAATAGGATGGACACCTCACGAAAGGAGGGTTCGAGAAAAATGTCAGGATTGATGGTTTTCAAATCGCTAGCCGACGCGCTGAGAGCGGGCTTCCAGATTTACGACCGCACCCCGGATGGCTATCTCGTACGAACGCAAACCGCTCACGGTTGGGCGATGGCGCTCGTGAGCTGCAAGAACTAGCTCGGCACGCGGGCGCGAACACGAGAGAGGCGGCCGTTTACGGCCGCCTCCTTTTCGACATGCGCGACGAACGGTCTCGCGCGGCTACGGACGGCGCTCCGGCGGCGGCGGCGGTCGCCGCAGCTCCTGCGTACCATCGGGCCGGTAGGTATACGGCCCTTCGAAATCGCCGCGAGCGCCCGCCGGATCGCGATTCGCGTAGGTCGGCGCGTACGGATCCGCCGGCCCGGCGGGCGGCGGCGCCCAGCGGCGCGCGTCGAGGAGATGCGCGAGGATCGAGGGATCGGAAACGTAGGCGGTCGCGACCTGGGCGAGTCCGATGAAGAGCGGGATCAGGCCGCCGAGCATCCACGGCCCGAGGTGCCACGGCCCGTCGTCGCTGAATCCGATGAACGACAGGCCGATCGAGAGCGCCAGCCCGATGAACGTCAGCCGGATCCCCTTGCGCAGCAGCACCCGCGGATCGTCCGGGTCGCACGGCGCGCCGGACTTCGTCGTCCCCCCCGCGTACGCGACGCCGCGTTTGCCGGGCGCGATGCCGCTTCGAATCATCGCCATCCGCTCGCGATGCGCGAGAACCCGGAAGATGACGAAGGCGGCGACCGGGAAGCCGAAGATCGTGAGGATCGTGAGGGCGGCCACGAAGTATTCGGGTTTATCCATGCCGGAACTCCCCGTGACGGACGTTCGATGAGATGCCGGAGACGAGCATGACCCACGTACGGTTCGGCGGAACGAAGGTTTCGCGAAACCTGCCGCGCGTTCGCCCGTAGATCGCCGTGTGGCAAGCGCAGTCCTCGAACCGTCCGCGCGCGTGACGGAACTCCAGGTCGACGGCTACGACGAAGGCCGGCTCGTCGCGCGAGCGCTCTCGGGCGATGCCGAGGCGTTCGGGACGCTCGTCGAGCGCTACGACCGGGCCGTGTACCATCTCTGCCTTCGGACGACGCACGACCCCGAAGAGGCGCGCGACTGCACGCAGGAAGCCTTCTTCAAAGCGTTTCGCGGGCTGCGAACGTTCAAGTCGGGCGCGAAATTCTCGACCTGGATCTTCTCGATCGCCTATCACGCGTGCTGCGATCGGCTGCAGCGCCGAAAGCGTTTCTCCACGGACGAGTTCCCCGATCGGGCCGATCCCGGCATCGGCCCGGAGCTCGAATACGAGCGGCGCGACGAAGCGCGGGTCCTGCGGGACGCGATCGAGGCGCTACCGGAGAAGTATCGCACCGTCGTCACGCTGTATCACCTCCAGGGGCGGCAATACGAGGAGATCGCCCGGGTCCTCGATCTCCCGCTCGGCACGGTGAAGACGCATCTCTTTCGAGCCAAGGATCTCTTACGAAAGGCGCTGGTGAACGAATGAACGACGAACTCGACGATCTCGACCGCGCCTTGTTCGCGCTCCCCCTCGCGGAACCGCCGCCCGATCTGCGTCAGGCGATCCTGCGCGCGACGACGCTCGGTGCGCACGTCCCGAGCGTGGCGCTGCGGACCTGGGAGACGGCTCTCGTCGGCGGCATCCTCGCGATCGCGGCCTGGTTGCTGATGGCGCTCGTGCACGATCCCGGCGGCCTCGCCGCGCTCGGCGATGCGGCGGCCGATCTCGCCCGGCGCGCGGCCGATCCCGCGTATCTCGTCTGGCTCGCGACCGGAACGAGCGTCGCGATCTGGGCCACGCTCGCGAGCTCGGGCTCGCTGCGTCGCGGGTCGCGCGCCCGTTGACGGACGAACGCCGGTTCAAGATCCTCGTCGTCGAGGACGACGCGCAGATCGTCCGCGTGCTCAAGCTCGAGCTCGAACACGAGGGCTACGCCGTCGAGACGGCGGCCGACGGACTCCTCGGCCTCGAGAAGGCGCTCAAAGAGCCCGACCTCATCGTCCTCGACGTCATGCTTCCGAAGATGGACGGCATCGAGATCTGCAAGCGCGTCCGCCTCAAGAGCCGCGTGCCGATCATCATGCTGACCGCGAAGGACCGCATCGCCGATCGCGTCGGCGGCCTCGACATCGGCGCCGACGATTACCTCACGAAGCCATTCTCGATCGAGGAACTGCTCGCGCGCATCCGGGCACGGCTGCGGGAACGCCACCCGCAATCGAGCACGCTCGCGGTCAAGGATCTCACGATGGATCGCGACCGCCACGAAGTCGTCCGTGCGGGCAAAGCGATCGCGCTCACGGCGAAAGAGTACGCGCTGCTCGAGTATCTGCTGCTGCATCGCAATAAGGTGCACACGCGCGACGAACTCTTCAACGGCGTCTGGGGCAGCGATTTCCTCGGGGATTCGAACCTCATCGACGTCTATATTCGCTACCTGCGCGGTAAGGTCGACGACGGTTTCGACGAGAAACTGATCGGGACCGTGCGCGGCGTCGGCTACACGCTCCGCGAGTGATCTTCGGCTCGCTCCGCTGGCGGATCGCGAGCTTCTACGCGTTCTTGCTGATCGCGGTCATCGCGGTCGTCACGAGCGTCCTGACGATCGAACTGCGCGCGATTCTCCTGGACGAGGCGCGCGCGAAGATCGATCGCGTCGGCGGCGATATCGCGGGCCTCGTCCACGGCGATTCGGCGCTGAGCGCGATGGGCGATACGACGCCGATCGTCAGCCAGCTCATGGCCACGGGTGCGCTCGATCACTGGGCGGGCCCGACGACCTACGTCGAGATCGATACGTCGCGCGGCTATGCCGTCGCGAAGAGCACGAACCTCGGCGGCGCGCTCTTCCCCCCGCAGCCGACCGAGCCGCCGGGGCGCGTCGCCTATGCGACGCAGGCGCTGCCGCAGATCGGGAAGCTGCTCGTGCGCGCCGAGTCGCTGCAGGACCCGGGCGTCGCGATGATCGTCCGGGTCGGCGAATCGCTCGATATCTTCGAC
>CAZZZK010000082.1:0-9338 GCA_964658555.1 Vulcanimicrobiota bacterium
GGTGCGCAACGACGCGACCGTGTCGCCAGCGCCGTTCAAGATCGTGCCGAGGATCCCGCGGATCCCTTCGAGTGGGATCCGCACCCACGACGGGCGGTTGGCGAGCTCGTAGGACATCTCGTAGAACGCCTTTTCCAGCACGAAGAGATCGAGGATGCGCCGCGCGAGCTCGGGCTCGGCGGGATACGACGACGCGTGCTCGATCGATTCGCGATAGCCGCGCAGAAACGATTCGCGGCTGCGGCGTTCCCACTGTGCGGCGAGCGGTCCGAGCGCGGCCGTCTCGTCGGCACGATCGGCCTGCACGCCGCGCATCCCGGCGACCGCGGCGTAGTTGAGCGAGCGCAGCATGCCCGCCACGTCGCGCAGCGGCGACGATTTCGCGCGCCGTTCGGAGAGCGGTCGGCCGGGTTCGCCTTCGAAGTCGACGATCATGAAATCGTCGGCGACGGTGAGCACCTGGCCGAGGTGGTAATCGCCGTGGAAGCGCGTCTTCGAGAACGTCGCCTCGCCGAGCGCGGGCAGGTGCATCGCGGCGAAGACCGCTTCCCGGCGTTCGAGCAACGTGCGCGCGAACGGCTGCAGATCGCCCGGGATGCGATCGATCTCGCGCTCGAGCGTCGCGAGCGCGGCCTTCGCGCTCGCGATCGCCTGCGCGACCCATGCGTCCAGATCGCTTTCAGTGACGGGCTCGGGATCGAAGGCCGCATCGCCCGTCTGCGTCGCGAACGCGCGATGGAGCTCCGCCGTCCGCGCGCCGAGCCGGCGCATCCGCTCGATGAAGAGCCGGTGCGGATCTTCCGGGCGATCGTCGACGCGCGTCGCGGTCTGGTCGGCCGGTACCGGGGGCGATTCGTCGAGGCCGTGATGCATCGAACGCGCGTCGTCGAAATAGCGATCGAGGTAGCTCAGCGTCGTCGACCACGCGTCGCCCTGATTGTTGATGAACTGCTGAACGATGCAGAGCGCCGTCGTCGTGCCCTCGGCATCGACGTGTTCGACGTAGCCGTACAGTGGCGGCGCGTTGCGATAGCCGACCGTATCGAGGAAGCGCGCGATCTCGAGTTCGGGCTGCGCGCCCGCCTGCAGCCGCCGGTAGCCCTTGACGACGATCTTTTCGTCCACGATCAGCGACGTGTTGCTCTGCTCGACGTCGAGCCGGCGGATCTTCGCATTCGGTGCGAGATCGATCGCCCGCATCGCGTCCGTCTGCGAGGCGACGAAGGTGCCGCCGCGCGTCGACGTGAGCGAACGCTCCGCGCGGACCGCGCCTAGGAGCGCGTAGACGAACGAGTCGATCGCGAACCCGTCGTACATGTAGCCGCCGGTCGGGCCGGAGCGCGTCCGCGCGATCGTGGCGCGCACGAGCGCGGCCGGACGATCGTCGCCGTCGTCCTCGACGACCGCGAGCGGGAGGAAGTACCGGCTCCCCGCCTCGACGATCGTGAGCGACGCGGGGACGCCCTCACCGAGCTGGATCGTATCGACGACCGGGGCGCTCGCGAGGCGCGTCCCCTTCTCCGCGAACCAGCGCTGCTTCGGCATGAACGCGGGCAGCGCGTCGTTCTCGAAGGCGAGGCGCGATTTCGCACCGAGTGCCGTCCCGGTACCCGCGCGCGGCAGCACGAGCGTGACGAGCTCGGGCATCAGCTCCGGCGCGTCGTTATCCCACGCGGGCGCCTGCGCCGTATCCGAGAGCAAGAACCAGTAGAAGCCGTGCCCCGGCATCGAGAGGACGTAGCGATCGTTCGTGATCGACGCGAAGGCGCTCCAGCCGACCATCTCGACCGGCACGCGTCCGGAATAGGCGGAGAGATCGAGCCCGACTTGCTGGGCGGAACGCGAGAGGTTCGCGACGCAGAGCACGATCTGATCCTCGTACTCGCGCACGTACGCGATGATCTTGCGATTCGCGGGCTGTAAGAACGTGAGTGTCCCGCGGCCGAAAACCTTGTAGCCCTGACGCACCGCGATCATCTTACGCAGCCAGTTGATGTTGGAGGACGGGCTGCGCATCTGCGACTCGACGTTGACCGTCTGGTAGCCGTAGACGGCGTCTTGAATCGGCGGCAGGAACAGCCGCGCGGGATCGGAGCGCGAGAAGCCGCCGTTGCGATCGATCGACCACTGCATCGGCGTTCGGACGCCGTCCCGGTCGTTGAGGTAGACGTTGTCGCCCATCCCGATCTCGTCGCCGTAATACACGATCGGCGTCCCCGGCATCGAGAGCAGCAAGCCCGTCAGCAACTCGATCCGGCGGCGATCGTTCTCCATCAGCGGCGCGAGCCTGCGCCGGATGCCGACGTTGATGCGCGCGCGCGGTTCGGTCGCGTAGATGCGATACATGTTGTCGCGTTCGCGATCGGTCACCATCTCGAGCGTCATCTCGTCGTGGTTGCGCAGGAAGATCGCCCACTGACAGCTCTCGGGGATGTCGGGCGTCTGGCGCATGATGTCGAGGAT
Organism: Vulcanimicrobiota bacterium; assembly: GCA_964658555.1. Classification (GTDB taxonomy): domain Bacteria; phylum Vulcanimicrobiota; class Vulcanimicrobiia; order Vulcanimicrobiales; family Vulcanimicrobiaceae; genus CAZZYZ01. The sequence goes on from CAZZZK010000082.1 coordinate 2,464, forward strand.
CGGGTAGCGATCCTCTTCGGCGATCGCCATGAACATGCGCGGCATCAGCGGGAAGTGGAAGGCCATGTGGCATTCGTCGCCGTCGCCGAAATAGGGGCGTACGTCCTCGGGCCACTGGTTGGCCTCCGCGAGGAAGATCTTGTCGCTGTATTCGGCGTCCATCACGCGCCGCAACGTCTTGAGCACCTCGTGCGTCTCGGGCAGATTCTCGCAGTTCGTGCCCTCGCGTTCGACGAGATACGGCACGGCGTCGAGGCGCAGACCGTCGACGCCCGCGTCGAGCCAGAAGCGCATGACGTTGAGGACGGCTTCGACGACCCGAGGGTTATCGTAATTGAGATCGGGCTGATGCGAGAAGAAGCGGTGCCAATAGTATTCGCCCGCGACCGGATCCCACGTCCAATTCGAGGTCTCGGTATCCGTGAAGATGATCCGCGTGCCCTCGTACTTCTTATCGGTGTCGCTCCACACGTAGAAGTCGCGCCAGATCGAACCTTTCTTGGCGTTGCGGGCGCGCTGGAACCACGGATGCTGATCGGAGGTGTGGTTCACGACGAGTTCGATGAGGACGCGCAGGCCGCGATCGTGCGCGGCCTTGACGAACTGTCGGAAATCGTGCGTCGTCCCGAACGCCGGATTGACGTTGCGGTAATCGGCGATGTCGTAGCCGTCGTCGCGCATCGGCGAGGGGAAGAACGGCAACAGCCAGATGCACGTCGCGCCGAGATTCTTGATGTAGTCGAGCTTCTCGGTCAGGCCGCGGAAATCACCGATGCCGTCGTCGTTCGCATCGAAGAACGCCTTGACGTGGACCTGGTAGATGACCGCGTCCTTGAACCATAACTTGTCGCCTTCGAGCACTCGGTTCGTCCTTACGTCGTCGCCGGCGCGGCCGGCAGGGTCAAGCGATAGAGTACGGCGGGATTACGCTGCGGATCGAGGCGGACGCCGTGGGGCGAGCCGCGCCACGTCTCTTTAGCGCCGCCGCCGAGCAGCTCTTCCACGCCGAAGGCGTCGCCGTCGGCGAGCCCGAGCTCCCCCGTCGGAAACCAGAGCGTCGTTTCTCGAGCGGAGAACGGATCGAGGTTGACCGCGATGAGGAGGACGTTCCCGCCCGCTCGTTTGCCGTAGAAGATGACGTTCTCGTCGTCGGCGCGGTAGAAGCGGACGTTGCGCCAATCGTGCAGGGCGGGATTCTCGCGGCGGATCGCGTTGATCCGCGCGATCTCGGGTGCCAGGCTCTCCGGCACGTCGTACGCGCGGACGCGGATCTCGTATTTCTCGGAATCGAGGTACTCCTCGCGGCCGGGCAGGCCCGCGTTCTCCGCGAGTTCGTAGCCGCTATAGATTCCGTAGATGCTCGAAAGCGTCGCTGCGAGGACGAGCCGGATCGCGAAGGCCGGACGGCCGCCCGTCTGAAGGTACGGCGGCAAAATATCGGGCGTGTTCGCGAAGAAGTTCGGACGGAAGAAGTCGGCCGCCTCGGTCGTCGTCAGCTCGGTGAGATACGCGGTGAGCTCCGCCTTCGTATTGCGCCACGTGAAGTACGTGTAGTTCTGCGTGAAGCCGCCCTTCGCGAGTTCGTAGGCCACGGCCGGCCGCGTGAACGCCTCGGCGAGGAAGACGATCTCGGGGTGGCGGCTCCGGACGTCCGCGATCATCCACTCCCAGAAGGCGAACGGCTTCGTATGCGGGTTGTCGACCCGGAACGTCGTGACGCCGCGCGCGATCCAGAACTCGACGACGTCGCGCAACTCGTTCCACAGCGCGGGCGCGTGCGGCCCGAACCAGTTGAAATTGACGATGTCCTGATATTTCTTCGGCGGGTTCTCGGCGTACTTGATCGTGCCGTCGGGCCGCACGGTGAACCACTCCGGATGGTCCCGGACGTACGGGTGATCGGGCGAACACTGCAGCGCGTAATCGAGCGCGACTTCGAGCCCGTTCGCCCGCGCGGCCGCGACGAATGCGGCGAAATCGTCGAATGTGCCGAGCCGCGGTTCGATCGCCGTGTGGCCGCCGTGCTCGTTGCCGATCGCCCACGGGCTGCCGGGATCGTCCGGACCGGCCTCGAGCGAATTGTTCTTGCCCTTGCGGAACGCGCGGCCGATCGGATGGATCGGCGGCAGGTAGACCACGTCGAAGCCCATCCGCCGCACGGCCGGCAGGCGCGCCGCCGCGTCCGCGAGCGTTCCGTGCGCGCCCGGCTTCGAACTCGCGGACCGGGGGAAGAATTCGTACCACGCGGCGAACGCGGCCCGCCGCCGGTCGGCGTATGCGGGCAGCACCGGCGCGTATCGGGTCGCGAGCGAGCGATCGGGAGCACGCCGGAGGAGCGCGAGCGCCCCGCGGGCGAGGAGCGTCGCGGCGCGCTGGTGCGCGTCCGTCGCGCGGTCGTAGCTCCGAGCGAGCGCGTCGAGTTCGTCCCGCAGCGAACCGCGCGCGCGCGAACGCGCGCTCTCGACGAGTTCGCGGCCCTCGCGCAGTTCCAAATCGATCGGCTGCCCCGCCGCGTGCTTCACCTCGGTGAAGTGGTGCCACGTTCCGAAGAGATCGGGCCACGCCTCGATGGTGTATTCGTAGCCGCCGATGCGATCGAGCGCGAACGATCCGGCGAAGACGTCGTTTTCGACGTAGACGAGCGGAGCCTCGTGCCAGAAAGTCGCGCCGGACGGGCGATAGAGCAGGGCGGCGTCGACGCCGTCGTGTCCGTCGCGAAAGATCGTCGCCGTCACGTCGATCGTCTCGCCCGCGACGCGTTTGACCGCGTGCTTTCCGCCGTCGAGCTGCGGGGCGACGTCTTCGATGACGACCGGCCGCGCCTCGTGCCGCGAATCGTTGCCGCCGCGCGGTCGCGCCTGGCGCCCCTTCGGCGCGGGCGCCGCGAAGACGCGTACGTCGCGCGCGGCGAGCTCGATCGTCGCGGCGAGATCGAGCTCGCGCGACCGGTGCTTCGGCGTCACCTCGCGCAGCGATTCGCCGGCGAGCCGCGCGACGTCGAAGCCCGCGACCGCCGCGGGCGCGGATCCCGCGTTGATCACGGCGACCGCGTCGCCCGATCCGCCGCCGTCGCGAACGAGCGCGAGCGCCCCCGATGCGAGCGGGACCGCGCGCTGCGGCCCTTCGGCGCCGAGCGCCGGAACGGCCGCCTTCATCGCGTTCGTCTCGGCGACGAAGTCCGAGATGTCGAACGCCGCCGTTTCCCAATCGGTCGGCCGCGTGCGCACGACGTCGAACGACGTGCGGAAGCCGTACTCGTAGCCCATCGGCATCATGACGCCCGCGGAGAAGAACGCCGCGAACAGGTACCGGAACCGGTACTCGCGTTCGATCGTTCGGACGTCCGCCGCCGCGTAGTCGCTCGCGACCCGCGGCGTATCGTGGCTCTCCGGAAACGCGATCGACGGCGCGATCTCGCGGTTCGTCGCGTACTGGTCGAGGAGCCACGGCGCTCGGAAATCCCAGTACTTCGAACTGTTGAACAGCGCGTCGAAGCCGGCGCCGTCGAGCTGGCGGATCTCGGCGGGCGTGCAGCCGAGCGTCTCGGCCGCGAAGTAGGCGTCGGGTCGAACCGTTCGCACCGCGGCGAGGATCTCGGACCAAACGGCCCCGGGCACCTTATAGGCCGCGTCGCAGCGGAAGCCGCGCACGCCGAGCCGCGCGTAGTGCACGGCGACGTCGCAAAAGTACCGTACCAACTCGGCGCGCTCGGGCCGTTCGCGATAGTCGAGTTCGGCGAGGTCGCCCCAGACGGTCACCTTCGACGGGTCGTCCTGATCGACGGCGGAGGGTGCGACGATCGCGCCCGACTCGTCGCGACGATACCACTGCGGACGTTCGCGCGCGAGCGGCGAGTCGTTCGCGGTGTGATTGATGACGAGATCCATCATCACCGAAAGATCGCGCTTCGCCGCGGCCCGCGCGAAGTCGCGAACGATCTCGTCGTCCGAGCGGGCGTCGTCGCCGCGCGCGAACGCGGCGAGTGCGTAGTAATCGGCGACCGCGTAGAGACTGCCCGAACCACCCGTCTCGTGGAACGGGTTGACGAAGACCCAATCGAATCGCATCGCCGCGATGCGTTCGAGATGGGCGGCCCAGGCGGAGACGCTGCCCGCGAGGGTCGGCAAGAGATTGTAGATCCGTGGCCCCATCGGTTGCGCCTTACCCGAATCCCGGGCGATCTCGCGGCGATAGGTTCGCGGCCGTCCCGGCAAGTACGTCGCGCGGCATGAGCGATCAGGAGCGCGACACGCACGGTCAAACCGTCGACCTCAGCCCGAAAGAAAAGGAAGAGGTCGTGGAACGCGGCGCGCCGCGCGCGGCCGTCGTCTTCGAAACGGTCCGCCGCGAAGGCGAGATCGAGCTCAATCGCCCGGCGCTCTCGCTCGCGCTCTCGGGTCTCGCGGCCGGTCTCTCGATGGGCTTCTCGATGGTCGGCGAAGGGCTGCTGCGCACGCTGCTGCCGGAAGCGAAGTGGGCGCCGCTCGTCGACAGTCTCGGCTATACGCTCGGCTTTTTGATCGTCGTGATCGGGCGTCAGCAGCTCTTTACCGAGAACACCGTCACGGCGATTCTGCCGCTGCTCGATAGTCCGCACAAGCGCCGCACGCTCGTCAAGGTCGCGCGGCTGTGGTCGATCGTGCTCGTCCTCAATCTCGTGGGCGCGTTCCTCTTCTCGTACGTCGTCAGTCACTCGGCGATCTTCTCCGAAGAGGCGCGAGCGACGTTCTTGAAGATGGGGCTCGAAGCGGCGAAGCCGGACTTCGGAACGATCGTCCTGCGCGGTATCGCGGCCGGCTGGCTCGTCGCCCTGATGGTCTGGCTCCTCCCGGGCGCCGATACGAGCCGCGTCGTCGTCATCATCATCATTACGTACGTCGTCGGGCTCGGATCGCTCTCGCACATCATCGCGGGCTCGGTCGAGGTCTTCTACGTCGTCGCGACGGGCGGGCTCTCGTTCGGCGAGTACCTCGCGAACTTCTTATTGCCGGTCTTCATCGGGAATTGTATCGGCGGCGGGGCGCTCGTCGCGCTGCTGAACTACGGTCAGGTCGTCGCCGAAGGCCCGAGCGAGAACGGCATGCGCTAGTATCGGGGTCGGCGCGGGTACGAGCGCTCCATGCAAGACGAACGATCGACCCGCGAGGACGACGTCGCGGACCTTCGCGACGAAGTCCTCGCCGCCGACGATACCGGCATGATCCGGCAGCAAGAGATCCTGACCGTCACGGAGCCGAGCGATCTCGACGACGTTCCGGGCGGCGTCGAGATCGAACGCGAGGCTTCGCGATGAGCGCGAACGACGCGCAGGCCCACATCGAAGCGCTCGTGGCCGAGGAGCACCGGCTGCTCGAGAAGGCCGACGACGCCCCGCTCGACGAGAACGAGCGTACGCGACTCGGCGAGATCGACGTGCAGCTGGACCGGTATTACGATTTGCTGCGCCAGCGCCGGGCCCGGGCCGAGTTCGATCAGAGCGAGGATCGCGCGCACCTCCGCTCGGCCGATACCGTCGAGAAATATCTGCAGTAGCCGGCCGGCCGGGCCGCGAACGCCCGGCAGCAATGAAATCGCTTCGCGCTATCGGCGTCGTCGCGGTCCTCGCCATCGCGGCGGTAATCGGGTATCGCGTCTTCGCTCCTCACGCGCCGCGGGCGTCGCATTCGGTCGCCGTCTATTACGTTAAGGGCGACGGTTCGACGCTGACCCATTGGAACGTGTCGCTCGGGCCGGCGCGCGATCCGGCGAGCGTCGCGTTCTACGCCGCGACGCAAGCCGTCGCGGGGCCGCCGCCCGAGATCGAAGCGGTCCGCTTTCCGAGCGGAACGTTCGTGCGTTCCGTGCACGTTGAAAGCGGGACGGCGAGCGTCGATCTCGGCGGGACGGTTTCGGGCAAGCAGGACGGAAGCCTCGCCGAGGACGGCGAGTTCAAGGCTCTCGTCTATACCATGACGGCGTTGCCCGGCGTGAAAGCCGTTCGCGTCCGCATCGACGGCGCGCGCGTCGCCACGCTCCCCGGAGGTCATCTTGAGCTCGACGAACCGCTCACGCCTCGCAGCTGGTAAGCGCGTCCTCGGGTGCGTCCTCGCGGCGCTGCTCGCGCTCGTCGTACCGCGCCCGGGACGCGCGGCCGAGACGGCGATTCCGAACTACTGGTTCGGCGGAACGAGCGTCGTGTTCGATCGGGCGCAGACGCGAAACGCGGAGGTCGCGGTCGCGACCGACGACTCGGGGCTCGTCCGTTTCCTCGCGACGGCGGGGGCGACGATCTCGTCGCAACCGGGCGAGAACTACATCGTCGTGACCTCGAACGATCGGCGGACGATCTCGTTCTCGCTCGGCGACGCGCAGTATACCGTCGACGGCGTCACCCACGTCGCGCCGTTCGCGCCGTACGCGAGCGGCCGCAGCGTCTTCCTCCCGTTCGTCGCACTCGCGCGGGCGCTCGCGATCGACGCCGTTCCCGATGCGGGCGACGTGGTCTTGCAGCCGCAGCTCGGGTCGATCGACGTCCGGTCGCAGAATCGGGTCACGACGCTCACGCTGCGCACGGCGACGGCGCTGCGCTTCAAGCGTCTCAGCGCCGCGGACGATCCGCATCTCATCCTCTCGCTCGGCGGCGTCGGTACGTCGCTCGAACACGAACGCGACGTCGCGAGCGCCTCGCTCAAGGACGTGACGCTCACCGTCGACGGTTCGGCCCGCAATCCGTCCACCACGGTCGACATCGAAGCGGCCGCGGGCTCGACGTACGTGCTCGCCGCGCAGACGCGCAACTCGATCTCCATCTCGTTCGCGCCCGCGGGCGTCGCGCTCGACGGGACCCCGCTCCCCGCGCAGAGCGCCGCGCTCGCGAGCGCCTCGTCGCGGGCGAT
>CAZZZK010000083.1:0-9219 GCA_964658555.1 Vulcanimicrobiota bacterium
CGCGCGCAACGAGATCGCGATCGCCGAGAACGTCTCGAGCGCGTCGCTCGCGAAGGCGAAGCAGCATTACCGCGCGGCGCTCGACGCCTATGAGTCGGGCGATCAGGCCCGGTCGCAGCGCGAAGCGCGTGCGGCGTTCGATGCCGCCGTTGACGTGGTATCCGCCGCGAAGTGAACCCGACCGCGGCACCCGAACGGACCCTCGCGCGCACGCTCGGGCAACTGCCTGACGCGCCGGGCGTCTACACGATGCTCGGCGAGGGGCAGCGCATCTTGTACATCGGCAAAGCCGTCTCGCTGCGTAGCCGCGTCCGGTCGTACTTCCAAGATTCCGCCGCTCACGCGTATCGCACGACGAAGATGGTCGAACGCGTCGTCGACGTGCGCTGGATCGTCGTCAACAACGAGATCGAAGCGCTCATCCTCGAAGCGAATCTGATCAAGCGCCATCAGCCGCCGTTCAACGTTCGGCTGCGCGACGACAAGCGGTATCCGTATCTCAAAGTCACGAACGAACCGTTTCCGCGCGTCACCTTCACGCGCGTCGTGCGCGACGACGGCGCGCGTTACTTCGGTCCGTACACGAACGCGCACGGCCTGCGGGAACTCATCAATCTCGTGCGCGTGGTCTTCCCGCTGCGAACGTGCCGCGAACCGATCGACGGCAAGCGCAAGCGCCCGTGTCTGCAATATCACATCAAGCGCTGCCTCGCACCGTGCGTCGGCTTTCAATCCGAGCTCGAATACGATTCGCTCGTCGACGAAGTCGTGCTCTTCCTCGAGGGGCAGCAGGATCGATTGCTCCAGCGCTTACACGTCGAGATGACGGAGGCGGCCGACCGGCTCAATTACGAAGCCGCCGGACGCCTGCGCGACCGGATCGTCGCCGTCCGGCGCGTGACCGAGGGCCAAAAGGTCGTGTGGCGCACGCGCATCGATATGGATCTGATCGCCTCGGCGCGCTCGCAGGGCCAGGCGTGCATGCAAGTCTTCCTCGTTCGCGGCGGGAAGCTGATCGGCCAAGAGCATTTCATCCTCGACGGAATCGCCGATCAATCCGACGGCGAACTCTACGCCGAGTTTTTCGCGCAGTTCTACACGGCGCGCGCCGGCGGCGCGGGGACGGCGGGGATCGGCGACGGCTTCTCGCCGCTCGCGATCCGCGAAGCGCGCGGCAACGAAGTCCCCGTCGCCCTCAAGGCGCGCGCGCGCCGCGTCGTCTCGCAGGCCGCGATTCCGAAGGAAGTGCTCGTCGAGGCGCTTCCCGACGATCAGCCGGTGCTCGAGGCGCTGCTGAGCGAACTCAAAGGCCAGCGCGTGCGCGTCCTGCGCGCGCAGCGCGGTCCGCGCGCGGATTACATGCGGCTCGTGCGCGAGAACGCGGAACAGAATCTCAAGGCGTTCCTCGCGCATCAGGAGACGCAGGAGAGCGCCTCCGCACAGGCGCTCACGCAGCTCGCGACGGCGCTCGACCTGCCGGACGTGCCGCACCGCATCGAGTGCTACGACATCTCGAACATCCAGGGCACGAATCCGGTCTCGTCGATGGTCGTCTTCGTCGAAGGCCGCGCGAAGAAGAGCGATTATCGCCGTTTCAAGATCCGGTACGACCGCGGCTCGAACGATTTCGCGATGATGCAGGAGACGCTGCGGCGTCGCCTGCGTTATCTGCGCGCCGATACGAACGCGCCCGGCGAGGAAGATCCCGCGAGCATCGTCGACGAGACGAGCCTCGACGGCGCGGCGAAGCTCGAAGCGCAGCTGCAAAAAAAAGAACGCTTCCATCACCGCCCCGATCTGCTCCTGATCGACGGCGGCAAGGGCCAGTTGAACGCGGTCGTCGAGGTTCTCGAAGAGCTCGACCTTTGGGGCATCCCCGTCGCCGGCCTCGCGAAGGAACACGAGTGGCTGTTCGTGCCGGGGAATGCCGAGCCGATCGTCCTGCCGCCCGGGTCGCCCGGCCTGCATCTCGTGATGCGCGTCCGCGACGAAGCGCACCGGTTCGCGGTCACCTACCACCGTCAGCGGCGTGACAAGGCGATGACGCAATCCGCGCTCGACGCGCTCGCGGGCGTCGGACCCGTGCGTCGCAAGCGGTTGCTCGTCACCTTCGGCAGCGTCGGGGCGATCAAGCGCGCGAGCGTCGACGAGATCGCGGCGGTGAAGGGGATGACGCCCGCACTCGCCGCCGAGATCAAAACGGGTCTGGCCGCACCCGCGAAATAGCCTGCGCCGCGCGCGGGATGCGTATCGCGCTCGTGCGCGAAAGCGCTCGCGCATGTCGCAGAACAACGATGGCATCGATCCGGCCGCGAAGCCGAGCGGCACCGGATGCGCGGAGTGTTCCGCCGCGGGCGGCTGGTGGTTCCATCTTCGCCGCTGCGCGCAGTGCGGCCACATCGGCTGCTGCGATACGTCGCCTCGCCGGCACGCGACGGCACATAACGAAGCGACGGGCCATCCGGTCATCGCGAGTTTCGAGCCGGCCGAAGAGTGGTTCTTCAGCTACGCGACGCAGGACTACGTCGAAGGCGCGCGTCTCGCCGAGCCGCACGCGCATCCGGCGGATCAGCCGGTGCCGGGACCGGCCGGCCGCGTGCCCGATGATTGGCAGACGCAGCTGAACTGAGATCGCCGCCGGCGCGCGACATACGACGGCGCCCGCATCCTCACACGACGTCGTTCGCATGGTCGCCCGACGTCATGACGTCGAAAGCTCGGGCCGTCCGTTTGCGGCCGCATCGATGTGGGATCATAGGGGGATGAAGGTGCTTGGCATCAATGCCGTATTTCACGATCCGGCTGCGGCGCTCGTCGTCGACGGCACGATCGTCGCCGCAGCCGAAGAAGAGCGTTTCTCGCGCCGGAAGCACGGCAAGGCGTGCGTCCCGTTCTCCGCATGGGAGTTGCCGATCGAGGCCGCACGCTACTGTCTCGAACGGGCCGGAATAGCGGCGTCGTCGCTCGATGCGGTCGCGTACGGCTACGATCCCTCGCTCGCGTTCGCCGACGGTTCTCCGCACGCTCCGGCGTTCGAGGCGCTCCGCACGACGTACGTCGAGCAAGCGCCGAGCTTCCTCGCGGACGCGTTGCCGGGCCTCGATCCCGCGCGCGTGCGCTTCGTGCCGCATCATCTCGCGCACGGCGGATCCGCGTACCTCGCGGGGCCCGCGCGTTCGTGCGCGCTGCTGGTCGTCGACGGACGCGGCGAAGCGACGTCGCATCTCTCCGCACACGTCGTCGACGGCATCGCGCATCCGTTCGCGAAGACGTCGATGCCGAATTCGCTCGGCTTACGCTACGAGGATCTCACGGCGCATCTCGGCTTCCACCGCAGCTCCGACGAATACAAGGTGATGGCGCTCGCGTCGTACGGCAAGCCGCGCTTTCGCGCCGAGCTCGCGGCGGGTATCCACGCTCGGGAAAACGGCGAAATCGCGGCGGAGCCCGTCGACCTCTCCCGCTTCTGCCCGCCGCTTCGGCCGGGCGAGGCGTTCTCCGCGGTGCACGCGGATCTCGCATCGAGCATGCAGGCCGTGCTCGAAGAGACGGTTCTCGCACTCGCGCGCCAACTGCGGTCGCGAACGGGAGAGCGCACGCTCGCGCTCGCCGGCGGCGTGGCGCTCAACGTCGTCGCGAATAGCCGCCTCGCACGCGAGAGCGGCTTCGAATCGGTGTGGATTCAGCCCGCGGCGGGCGATGCCGGAACGGCGCTCGGCGCCGCGTGCGTCGTCGCCGAAGAACTCGGCGATCGCGTCCGGCCGATGCGCAGCGCGGCGCTCGGACGCGAGTGGTCGCGGGACGAGATTCGCGCGCTGCTGCAGACGGCGCGCGTGCCGTTCGAGGAGCCGGACGACATCGCCGAGGCGATCGCGGAGGTCATCGCCCGAGACGGAATCGTCGGGTGGTTCCAAGGCCGCAGCGAGTTCGGTCCGCGAGCGCTCGGGAACCGGTCGCTGCTCGCCAATCCCGCGCATCGCGCGAATCTCGAACGGCTCAACGACGTCAAGGGCCGCGAGCAGTTCCGGCCGGTCGCACCGATGACGCTGCTCGACGCGGCGGCGACCTTCTTCGACGGTCCGCTGCCGAGCCCGTACATGCTGTTCGTTCACGACGTCAAGCCGGAGTTCGCGGACCGGCTCGCCGCGGTCACGCACGTCGACGGTACCGCGCGCGTGCAGACGGTCGATCCCGCAGACGATCCGTTGCTCGCGCGGATGTTGCGCGAGGTCGGCGCCAAGACGGGCGTGCCGGTCGTCGTCAATACGTCCTTCAATACGGCCGGCCGGCCGATGGTCGACACGCCCCGCGACGCCCTCGAAGTCTTCGGTTCGGCGCCGATCGATGCGCTCGCGCTCGGTCCGTTCCTCGTGCGCCGGATCGCGTCGGACGACGCTCGCGAAACGAGCGGCGTTTCGTACGCCGTCGCCGGACGGTAGCGAGGCCGGTCGGCGACGGCGCCTTCGCTCTGCGCGGGTCAGGTCTCGGCGTCCATACGGTCGAGGATCTCCCGTACGACGGCGAGCGCCTCGTCGATCGGAATCTCCGGTGCGGGTGCGGCGTCGCCCGGGCTTCGCGTCGCGAGGGCGATGCCGGTCTGCGAGGGCACGCGCGACCCGTCGCCGCGTCCGGCACGGTCCGCTGCGAGTTTTCGGCGTTCGGCTCGGATCGTAAGGTCCCGAACTGCCTCGCGGGGATCCGGGACGCGGTACGTCGTGCCGCGATCGGCGCAATCTTGAAGATGGGAGACGAGCGTGCCGAAGCCGCCCGAGACGCGCGCGTCGCGCCGCGGCGAGGTCCAGCTCCGCAGGTCGAGGCTATGGCGAATGCGCGCACCGCTCTCGAGGAGCGCACGCTCGAACAGGCGGTCTTCGAACTGCCCGACCGCGGGCATCCCGCCCGAACGAACGTAGGCTTCGGCCGTGACGGCGAAACCGGCAGCGGAGAACGCGCCGTGCCGCGGATACGGGTCGTCGGGCCGCGGATCGATGCGCGATTCGATGCGTGCGAGCAGGTCGCCGAGGGCGAGAAACCGGCGATAGAGATCGGCGAACGATGCGCTACACGTCGCGGCCGGATCCGCGATCGTCACGTAGCCCGCGACGGCATCGACGTTCGCCGACTCGCGAAGAAGCGTCGCGATCCAGGCGGGCGAGACGACGGTATCGGCATCGAGCGAGACGAGCAGCGCCCGCGGCATCCCCGCCCGTAGCGATCGCCGCGCCGCCGCGTCGAACATCGATCTGCGGATCGCACCGATATTCGGCGGCGATGCCGCGAGCGGTACGTCGACGACGTGAAGCCGTTCGCCGAACGGTTCGGCATAGGTCCGCGCGACCGACGACGTATCGTCGGTGCAGCCGTTCGCGAGGACGACGACGGCGGTGTCCCGGCAGTCGCGCGGCGATCCGTCGAGGTCGCGTTGATCGGCGAGCGCCCGAAGCGTCGGCCCGATCGCCGCGCGTTCGTTGCGCGCCGGAATGAGGATCGTCACCGGCGCGACGCGGGTCGATGCGATCGGGTCGACGGCGTCCGGCACGGGCGCCCTCTACGCGGCGAACGAGACGATTCGGCTGCGTTCCCGGTGGCACGTCCACCATGCCGACCCGTCGAACGCGAGCCCGCGAGCCTCGGGGTCGATCGCCGAGATCGGCTCGACGCGGGCCTCGTTCGATTCCAGGTCGAGAGCCGCGAACGTCAACTCGTCGAACTCGTCGTCGGCCGCGATGATCCGGCACGCGTTCCCATCGAAGGCCATCCCGGCACACCGCGTCGGCAGCGCGATCTCGCGTTCCGCGCGCGCGTGGGAATCGATCGCGAGGACGCGGCGATACGATTGCTGCGTGAGGTAGAGCGTATCGCCGTGCGAGGCGAGATGCGAGCCCGTGAGATCCGGACACGCGACTCGCGTCGCGGCATCGAACGGCTCTCCGGGGACGATGCGGAAGGCATAGCGGTCGTCGTCCTCGCCGAGAGAAACGACGACGTACAGCGCATCGCGGTATCCCGCAAGGCCGTACGGCTTTCCCGGCAGCGCGATCTCCTCACGAACCGTCCAGCTCGCGGTGTCGAGCGCATACAGCGATGCCGTGTCCCAACAGCCGACCCAAAGCGAGCCCGCAACGAACGCGAGCGGCTGCGGCCTTCCGCCGGGCGACGGACGGTTCGTGATCTCGCGCGACGTCTGCATGGCCGAGAAGTGCGCGAATTCGAACGCGCGCACCTCGGACGCCCGTCGCTCGAACGACCCTCGGTAACGAACGAGCCTCTCGCGTGCGAAGAGGCTCGTTCGTGTGTTCTGCGGCGACGGCACCCATCGAGCGGGCCGATCTGCCGAACGCGGTGACGTACGCGTTCGCATACCAGGTGCCGATCGGGTCCGAACGAGAGGGAGCGAAGCTAGACGGACGCTCTCGTTTTCTTATCCGCGACGATGCACGTCCCGAAGATGATCACGCCGAAGAGCGGGATGAGCCACGTAACGAGATACGGTTCGAGCGCCGAGCCGCCTTCGCGCTCGACGGAGGCGCCCGCCGTCATGCCGCCCTGCGCCGTCTTCGAAGCGGCGCTCGGGACTTGGGGAAGCCCCTGGGCGCGTGCGAACGACGTGCCGACCATGAAGGCGAGCGATAGGCCGAGTATGCTCGCGAGTGCCAGTCGTTTGATCATCGGAAGAGCCTCACTTCGAAGACGATAGCATCTGTAAGGGTCGCTAAGGACCGTATACCCGCTTTCACGTGATGAGGGCGGCCGAGGCCGCGCCCGCGCCCGCGTTCGCGCGCACGTGTTTCGACCGTCGCGGATCGAGCATAGGAGACCCGACGCCCGTACGACGCCGCCCGGCGGACGCGCTTCGATCCGAACGCTACGAACGAGAGCAACGATGCCGCACGATCCTCGCCCGCCCGCGATCCTCTTCGACGTCGACGGCACGCTGCTCGATAGTAACGGCGAACACGCCGCGTCGTGGAGCGACGCGAGCCGCGAGTTCGGTTTCGATCGGGATGCCGATTTCTTTCGCCCGCTGATCGGCATGGGCAGCGATCGCGTCTTACCGCTGATCGATCCCTCGCTGAGCGAAGCCGGAGGATTGGGGCGAGAACTCGCGCAGCGATGCGAGTCGATCTATTCGTCGCGTTACTTCGCATCGGTCGCTCCGACGCGCGGGGCGCGCGCCCTCGTGCTCCGCTTTCGTGACGAAGGCTGGACGCGCGCGGTCGCGACGTCCGGGTCGGCCGAAGGGCTCGAAGCGGCGCTCGAACGCATCGGCATCACGGGACTGATCGATCACGTCGCGACGAGCAAAGATGCGCGCACGACGAAGCCGGCACCCGATATCGTTCTCGCGGCGCTCGAGCGGGCGAAGAGCGATCCGAACGACGCGTTGCTGCTCGGCGATACGCCCTACGATATCGAAGCCGCCGCGGCCGCGGGGGTACGGGCCGTCGCCCTCCGTGCCGGCGGCTGGCCCGACGATAGACTGCGCGGCGCCGCGCACATCTACGACGATCCGCAAGATATGCTCGAGCGCTTCGCGTGGCGTTCGTAGATCGACGGCCGCGAAATACATCTCGGGGACGACGGCGATTCGGAGATCGCGAACGGATCGAAGCGATCGGGAAACGCTACGCGACGACGTCCATCTCTCATCTCTCGCGTTCGCTCGCAACGATCGACGAAGCAGGCGACCGTGCGGCGGAACGCGTTCGAACGAGCGCGGCGGAACTTCGTAATTCTCCGATCGATGCCGGTTCTAAGCTCCGGTCTTGGGGAATCACGATATGACCCCGTACTCACGTAAGGAACGATTATGAAAAACGGTCACGCGAAAGATTCGGTCGGGAAAAACGGCCTTTCGTTCGCTCCAGGCGGCGTCACGCCGCCGGTCGAAGCAGCCGGCCCTCCGAACCAAGAAGGCGGAGCGAAGAAGCCGCCCGGAAGCGACGCGCCGATCCTCGCGAAATCGCCGAACGGTTTCGGGAAGAACGCCTGGCCGACGGACGAGCAGCCGGGCTTGCTCACGTTGCGTAACGGTGCTCCGGTCGGCTCGAACGAGAATTCGCTGACCGCCGGACCCGGCGGTCCGCTTTTGATCGAAGACACGTGGCTCATCGAAAAGAACGCGCACTTCAATCGCGAGCGCGTGCCGGAGCGCGTCGTGCATGCGAAAGGTGCCGGCGCCTTCGGATACTTCGAGCTCGAGAACGATATGTCGAAGTATACGCTAGCGAAGATGTTCAACGGCGTCGGCAAGAAGACGGAGATCGCCGTGCGGTTCTCGCACGTCGCCGCGAATAGCGGCGGCGCGGATGCGTATCGCGACGTTCGCGGGTTCGCCGTGAAGTTCCACACCGAAGACGGCAATTGGGATATGGTCGGAAACAGTACGCCGATCTTTTTCATCCGCGATCCGATCAAGTTCCCCGACTTCATCCATTCGCAGAAGCGCGATCCGCAGACGAATCTCCGCGATCACGCGATGCAGTGGGATTTCTGGACGCTCTCGCCCGAGTCGATCCATCAGGTGCTGTGGCTAATGGGCGATCGCGGCCTTCCCGCCGGCTACGAATACATGAACGGCTACGGCTCACATACGTTCATGTGGTACAACGAAGCCAAGGAACGCTTTTGGGTGAAGTTCCACTTCCACTCGGAGCAGGGCGTGAAGACGCTGAGCGATGCCGAAGCCGGACAGATTCGCGCCGATGAAGAGAAGCTCGATTCGTTCACGCAGAGTTTGTTCAACCGGATCGACGCGGGGACGGAGACGGCGTGGAAACTCTCGGTTCAGATCATGCCGTACGACGAAGCGTTCACGTACGAGTACGATCCGTTCGACCTGACGAAGGTATGGCTGCACGCCGACTATCCGCTCATCCCCGTCGGACGGATGGTCCTCGACCGTAATCCCGTGAACTATGCGGCCGACGTCGAAGCGATGGCGTTCTCGCCTTCGAACTTCGTGCCCGGCATCTACGCCTCGCCGGACCGAGTGCTTCAGGGTCGTTTGTTCGCGTACGCGGATGCACATCGGTATCGCATCGGCGGCAATTACGAGCAGCTTCCGGTGAATTCGGCAAAGGGGACGAAGGTCGATAATCCGTACGAGCGCGACGGCGTGATGCCGGCCGGAAACAACGACGGTAATCGCGTGAACTACGCGCCGAATAGCCACGGCGGCCCCGTGGCCGACAAGCGGTATTTGGAGCCGTCGGTCGC
>CAZZZK010000084.1:0-2361 GCA_964658555.1 Vulcanimicrobiota bacterium
CTGCAATGGGCACTCCCGCCTTTCTCTATCTCGATACCGAAGCGACGGGCGTTCACGATACGTCGCAGATCTGGCAGCTCGGGTGGATACTCGAACTCGACGGCGCGACGCTCGACGAACGCTCGGTCGTCGTCGCGCATACCGACGCGCCCAATCCTTGGGTACTGCAAAATACGCATTACGTCGAGGCGATGACGGGCGGTCACACCGTCTTCTCGCTCGCGGATGCGATGGGGCTCGTCGCGGCGCAGATCGCGTCGCGCGACCTCCTGCCCGATCATAAGGTGTACCTCGTCGGCGCCGTGCCGTCGTTCGACGATTTCCGCTGCCGCCGCGTGGGCGAGCCGCCCTGGCACTACCATCTCATCGATATCGAGGCCGTGATCATGGGCCGCTTCGGCCTCGCGACGCCGCCGTCGCTACGCGAGATCGCCGAGCTGACGGGCGTGACGAACGACGATCCGCACGACGCGCTCGCCGATGCGCGCCACGTCCGCGACATCCATCGCTGGCTGCTCGCTCAGCCCGCGCCGCCCCCGCCGCCGGCCGTCGGCGGCGGTGCGTAGGTGCGCCAACCCGCGGCGCCGTCGGCGACTCCCTGACGATACGTCGCGTCGATCTTCGCCTGCCGATCGAACTCGACGAAGCGCACCGCGGGTTCGGTTTGCGGCTGAACGATCGAAAGATCGGCGTCGAGTTCCGCATCGAGAATGCGCCGCTGCTCGCCCGACGGGCGACCCGCTTCGAGTAACCGTTTGCGCGCGCCGACGACGTACGCTTGCCAGAGCGACGTTTCGAGTGCGATCGTCTGCGTGATTCCGAACGACCCGACGATGATCGAGATCGCATCCTTGTACGGCTGGCGCGGGCGATCGAGCGGATCGACGATCACGCCGTAGATCGCCTTCGCGAGCGCGCGGCCGGTATCGATCGGATCGTTGTCGGCGATCCCGCCGTCGATGTATCGATCGACCGTTCCCTCGGGTGCCGGCATCTCGATCGGATCGAACAGCGCCGGGATCGCGGACGATGCCTGGAGGACGGAGCGCAGCGTTCCGTCCGCGATCGCGCGCACGGCGATCGTCGGCTCCGACGTCACGTGGATTCGCGCGATCGCCGCCGCGCGCGTCGCCGCGTCGACCGTCACGGGCGATGCGTAGAAGATTTCGGCTCGCGAGCGATCGAGATTCGTGACCGTCACCGTGAACGGAACGACGAGCGGGACGAGCGGGTCGACGTTGCGGGCGATCCAATCGCGAACGCGATCGCCGTCGAGGACGCCCCGGACGTTCGTGCCGAGTCCGCGCACGAGCGAGAGCGCTTGGACGATCTTCACGATGATGAACGCTCCCGGGCTCGTCGTCGCGCGGTACTGCCGTTTGATCGCGAAGACGTCCTCCGACGCCACGTCGTGCCACAGCTGCGCGAGCTTCGAATACTGCGCGGTCGCGACGAACCACGCGTTGAGGGCACCGATCGACGATCCGCACACGACGTCGATCCCCGGGATCGGCTCGCCGTCCGCGACGCCGGCGCGGCGCCGGATCGCCTCGATGACGCCGGCTTCGTACGCGCCTCGCGCGCCGCCGCCGCCGAGGATCAGCGCACCGCCGAGCCGCGCGTCGCTCGAAACCGCGAGCGGCAACGGATCGCTCGAAGCGGCGCGACTCGCGCCCGGCCGCCCGATCGCGGCCGCGAGCGATGCCCCCGCCGCGAGGCCCGCGAACGAACGGCGGCTCAGGCTCTCCGGCACGCCGGCTAGCCGAGCGCGCGCAGCAGGCGCGCGTTCGGAAAACGTGCGACGAGCCGGGCGTCCAGACCGAACCTTCGGCCGGAGCAGGTGGCGATCGCGATTGCGCCCGCGAGAATGAGCAGCACGTTGAAGCCCTGCGTATCCGCGCCCGCCCCGCCCGCGACGAGCAGATTCGTCGCCGCACGCACGATCTCGCCCGCCGCGCCGAGCTTCGTGAAGCATCCGAGCGCGAGCGAGATCCCGATCGCGAGATCGCCGATGCCGAGCAGCACCGCGAACAGATGCGCGTTCGGAAGGACGACCGTCCGCATCAGCTCCGCGATCCCGGGCGAGACCGCGGTATGCACGAACGTCGTCGTGATACGCTCGGCGAGACCGGAGCCGTCGAAGAACGACGGCGCGAGTTTCGCGTCCTTGCCGTAGAGCGCGCTCTCGAGCCAGGCGAGACTCGTGACGATGCGCAGCCACACGACCGCGTCGTTCGCGCGCTTGACCTCGACGAGCGCCCGGACGGGCCTCGAGCGTTGACGTTGCATCTGCGCGTTCTTCCGCACCGGTCAGCGCTTCAGTCGCCGCTTATCGAATTTCGGCGGCCCCTTCCGGCGGAA
>CAZZZK010000084.1:2385-9180 GCA_964658555.1 Vulcanimicrobiota bacterium
CACGGGCGCCCGACTGCAGCAGCGCGGTATGGATATCTTCGTCGGTCTGCTCTCGGACGCGCGTGATCGCGGCGGCGTTCACGTAGACGTCCGGGAATCGCTGCGCGAGCCATAGATAGAGCGTCGCGAGCCGCGAGCGATCTTCGAAGAGCAGCAGGCGGTCCCGCGCGACCAGTCCCGTCGTCAGTTCGCTTCCGTCGACGATCCCGTCGGTCGCGTGACGTTCGCCCCAGCGCGTCAGCACGAGCAGGGCGTTCCCGCGCGTCGTGACCGGTGCGCGGCTGTACGTGCAGCGCACGCCGAGCGGCAGATCGAGGAAGCGATCCGACATCTCGAGCGCGGTCGCGACCTCGATCGTCCCCGCGAGATTCGCGATGCGCACGCTCGCGTCGGTAGCCCGCAGCACGCGCGTTTGAAAGAAGAGCAGCAGGCGGCTCACGCGCGACGTGCCGATGATCGCCGCGAGCCGGCGCAGGTGCTCGTCGGTCGGCGAGATCCAGAGCGGCGGCTCGCGATCGGGCGCTTCGAACGCGTTGAGCCGCTCGCGGAGGATGCGCGTCGAGCGGGCGTCGGTCGCCGCGACCTGTCCCTTCTCGTGGATGCCGTAGCGCCCGGCGCGGCCCGCGATCTGGCGGATCTCGGCCGGTTCGAGCGCGCGCGTCGATACGCCGTCGAACTTCTCCATCGACGCGAACACGAGCCGCTTGATCGGAAGGTTGAGGCCGAGCCCGATCGCATCGGTCGCGACGAGCACGGCCGCTTCACCGCCGCGGAATCGCTCGGCTTCGCGGCGGCGCACCGCGGGCGAGAGCGATCCGTAGATCGCGGCCGTCGAGAGCCCGGTGCGCCCGATCCGGCCCTGCAGCTCGACGACGGCGTTGCGCGAGAAGGCGACGACGGCATCGCCCGCGCGCAGCTCGCCGAGGGGGATCGGGTCGGTCACCTCGAGCGGATTCTTGCGCTCGAAGCGGCGGACCGCGAGCTCGACGCCGAGCCGCTTCGCGAGGGCGGTCGCCGCGTCGAGGCCGTCCTGCGAGCCGCAGAGCACGACCCGTTTCGCCCGCACGCCCGCGATCGCGAGCGTCCACGCCCAGCCGCGCTGCTCGTCGTGCAGCATCTGGGCCTCGTCGACGACGGCGACGTCGACCTCGCGGCCGAGATCGACCATCTCGACCGTCGAGCTGACGTGCCGCGCCCCGGGCCGCAGCACGCGCTCCTCGCCCGTCACGAGCGAGGTCGGTACGCCGAGATCGGTGAGCCGCTCGTGGACCTCGAGCGCGAGCAGGCGCAGCGGCGCGAGGTAGACGCCGCTCTCCGCTTCGCGCAACAGCTCGATCGCGGCGTACGTCTTGCCCGAATTCGTCGGGCCGACGAAGTATTCGAAGTGCCGCGCCTCGCGCGTGAAGCCTTCGATGTAGAACTGCAGATCGAGATCGGCTTCGACGCGGCGATCGAGCCGTGCGTTTTCGAGCTCCTGATAGGTGCGCACGAGGCCGCGCCGCGCGTCTTCGAGCGCCGTGAAGAACGAGGTCGCCTCGAAGACGTGACGCTGTGCGACGTCGTCCGGTTCGCCGAGAATTTTCGCGGCCGCGCGCTCGATCGTCCGGCGGAACGCGTCGAGCGCCGGTTCGACGAGCGGCGCGACGGCGGCCTCGCCGGCTTCGACGCGGAGCTCGGACGGGATCGGCACGGGCACGCGCCCGCGCACGACGACCGTCCGCGGCCCGAACGTGAATTCCCGCGCGACGCGGATCTCGACCGTCTCGTGGCCGATCAGCTTCCAGCCGAACCGTCCGACCTCGCGCTTGAGCTTCGCCCGCTCGAGTTTCTCATCGCGAACCGCCGCGCCGCGCTCGGCCGCGTCGTCCGTACCTTCCGAAGACATCGCCTACGAGTATAACCGAGAGACCGTCGCCCCGGAGGAACTCGCGCCCGGCGGTGCGTTTCTAACGGGCGATGTACACGGCAGAACCTTCGACGGCGATCGTGATCGGATCGGGGATCGGCGGGCTCGCGCTCGGGATCCGTCTCCAGAGCATGGGGATCGCGACGACGATCGTCGAGAAACTCGATGCGCCGGGCGGCCGGGCGTACGTCCGCGAGCAGGACGGCTACCGCTTCGATATGGGCCCGACGGTGCTTACGGTGCCGCACTTCATCGAGGAGCTGTTCGCACTCGAAGCGGGCGCCCCGAACCTCGACGCGCCGGACTTTCCGCCGGAGGTGCTCGGCGGGCATCGCGTTCGAAGCGGCGTCAGCGGCGGCCCGCACACGTCGCGCTACGTGACGATCGTCCCGCTCTCCCCGTTCTACCGGATCGTTTTCGACGACGACACGCACTTCGATTACGACGGCGACCCCGCTTCGACGCGCGCGCAGATCGTCGCCATCGAACCGGCCGATCTTCCGGGCTACGAACGGTTCCACACGGCCGCCGAAGCGATCTTCAAACGCGGGTTCCTGCAGCTCGGGTACACGTATTTCGGTACGCTCCGAACGATGCTCGCGATCGTTCCCGATCTCGTGCGGCTCGGCGCGATCGCGCCGCTCTATTCGTTCGTCTCGCGCTTCGTCAAGAACGAAAAACTGCGCGCGGTGCTCAGCTTCGAATCGCTGCTCGTCGGCGGCAACCCGATGCACGTGCCCGCGATCTACGCGATGATCCACTTCGTCGAGAAGACGTGGGGCGTGCATTACGCGCTCGGCGGCACGGGCGCGCTGGTACGCGCGTTCGTGAAGAAATTCGAGGAGCTCGGCGGCAACATCCGTTACGAGAGCGAGGTCGAGCGTATCGAGGTCGAACGGCCGGGCAAACGGCCGCGGGCGCGCGGCGTGCGGCTCGCGAGCGGGGAGACGTTACGTTCCGACATCGTCGTCTCGAACGGCGATTATGCGGCGACGTACGGTATGATCGACGCCCGCCATCGCCGGTGGCAGCCCGATCTGCGGCTGAAACTCGCGAAACAGTCGATGTCGGTCCTCGTGATCTATTTCGGATTTCGCCGCGACCCCGAGCTCGACGGAGAGCTTCGGCACCATAACATCCTGCTCGGGCCGCGCTACACCGGGCTCCTGCACGATATCTTCGATCGCAAGATCCTCGCGCCCGACTTTTCGCAATATCTCCACGTCCCGTCGATCACGGACCCGAGCATGGCTCCCGAAGGACATCACGCGGCGTACACGCTCGTCCCCGTTCCGCACAACGGCAGCGGGATCGACTGGAGCGTCGAGGGCCCGCGACTCACCGAGCGCGTCATCGCCTATCTCGACGATCGCTCGCGCATCGCGAACCTGCGCGAACGCTTGACCACGTCGAGCTTCATCACGCCCGATTATTTCGCGAAGACGCTCAACAGCCGGCTCGGCAATGCGTTCGGACTCGAACCGATCTTCGCCCAAAGCGCGTTCTTCCGTCCGCACAACAAGAGCGAAGATATCGACGCGCTCTATCTCGTCGGTGCGAACACGCAGCCCGGCGGCGGAACGCCCGCCGTCATGATGTCGGCGAAGGTCACCGCACGCGTCATCGCCCGCGACCTCGCGCGACGCGACGTCCGCTCGCCTCTCTAGGAAGCGTCGGCGGCCGCGCGTTTGCGCTTGACCGGCGGCGTCGCGGGTAGAACAGTGAGCGACTATCGCACCCACAAGGAGTTCACTATGGCCGGCGGTACACCGACGATCAACACGTACGTCAGCGACATGCTCGCTGTCGAGAACCATCTCTTACAGCCCATGAAGACGCAAGCGACGGATTCGGACCTCGCGGGCTATCCGCAGGCCGGCCGCGTGATCAACGAGGCGATCCGGACGACCGAGTCGCATATCGCGGCGCTCGAAGCGCGCCTCGAAGCGCTCGGCGGTCACGGCGGAAAAGATTTCAAGACCGGCGTCGCAGCGGCGGCGGGCGTGGTCGCGGGTGCGATCGGTCAGGTTCGTAAGACCGGCGTTTCGAAAAATCTTCGCGACGACTACAGTGCGCTCTGCCTCGCGTCGGCCGGCTACACGATGCTCGAAGCCGCGGCGCTCGGCCTCTCCGATATCGAGACGGCGCAGCTCGCGAAGCGTCACCTCGCCGACGTCGCGGCACTCGTCATGAAGGCGAGCCAGGCGCTTCCCTCGGTCGTGCTCCAGGAACTCAAGCTCGAAGGCGCCGCAGTCGATCCGGCGGCAGCCGCCGAGGCGGAACGCGCCTCCGAAGACGCGTGGAAAGTCGGAGCCGCCCGCTCCAACTGACCCGGTTCGAACGGAAAAACGGAAAGAGGCTTCGCGCGATGCGAAGCCTCTTTCTTATGCTCGGGCGTCTTCGGTTCGCCCCTTCGAGCGGCGCCGAACGTTGATCCGAACGCTTATGCGGCCGTCCGTTCGGGCGGCGCCATGAATTCCGGGCCGACCGGTTCTTTTACGGATTCGCCGACGATCGAATCGATCTCGGCGAGGGTCTCCCGATCGATCGTGAAGCCCATGCTTCCAGGAATATCCTCGAGTTGTTCGGGTTTACGCGCGCCCCAGAGCGCGACGCCGACTCCCGGCTGCTCGAGGATCCAACGCACGGCGAGATCGATGACGCGCTTCCCGTAGCGCGCCTTCGCGAGCGCGTCGAGCCGCTCGACCGCCGTGAGGTACTGCGAGAAACGCGGTTCTTGAAATTTCGGATCGTTCAAGCGCAGATCGTCGCCCGTGAACTTCCGCTCGCGCGACATCGTGCCGCCGAGCAGGCCGCGGCAGAGCGCGCCGTACGTCAGGCCGACGATGCCGTGCTTCGCGCCGTAGGCCAGCACGTCGGTTTCGGCGGCGCGTTCGAACAGGTTGAACGGCGGCTGCGAGGTGTGCAGCGGCGCGACCTTCGCGAAGCGTTCCATCTGCTCGGGGCTGTAATTGCTCACGCCGATCGCGCGGATCTTCCCCGCGTCGAGCAGCACCTTCATCGCGCCCGCCGTCTCTTCGATCGGCACGAGCGGATCGGGCCAGTGAATCTGATAGATGTCGATGTAGTCGGTCTGCAGGCGGCGCAGCGAATCGTCGATCTCTTTCTCGATGCGCGCTTTCCGCCCGTCGCGAAAGACGTTTCCGTCGGCGTCCCAGTTCAGCGTCGCCTTGGTCGCGATGATGGCGGTCGCTCGACGCGCGCCGGCGAGCGACTTGCCCACGATCTCTTCGGAGTTCCCGTAGCCGTAGACGGCGGCGGTATCGAAGAGATTGATCCCCATGTCCTGCGCGGCGTGGATCGTCGCGATCGCTTCCGACTCGTCGGTACCGCCCCACATCCAGCCGCCGATCGACCACGTTCCGAGGCC
Organism: Vulcanimicrobiota bacterium; assembly: GCA_964658555.1. GTDB lineage: Bacteria > Vulcanimicrobiota > Vulcanimicrobiia > Vulcanimicrobiales > Vulcanimicrobiaceae > CAZZYZ01. The sequence goes on from CAZZZK010000084.1 coordinate 7,683, forward strand.
GACGCGCGACGGCTTCAAGCCGGTGTCGCCGATCGTCGTGTATTCCATAGCTGCGCTCATTTGCTCGTTCCAAACTTGAAGATGGTTTCCGAATCGAAGGCCTGGCCGGCTTTGAGTTCGGTCGTCGGGAAGTTCGGCTGATTCGGCGAATCGGGGAAACGCTGCGTCTCCGCGGTCCAGCCGTCGGTCTGACGGTAGATCGCTCCGCCCGTGCCCACCTCGCCTCCGACGAGATAGTTCCCGGTGTAGACCTGGACGCCCGGCTGGTCCGTGAGGATATCGACGAAGCGCCCGCTCGCGGGATCGAAGCCGTGCACCGCGAGGCTGAGCGGCGCACCCATCTTTCGATTGAGCACCCAGTTGTGATCGTAGCCGTGCGTGATCAGCAGCTGTTCGTTGGCCTGCCGCAGATCGCGACCGATCGGCTTCGCCTTGCGGAAGTCGAACGGCGTCCCGGCGACGGAGACGACGCCCGCATTGGGAATCGAGTTCGCGTCGACCGGCGTATAGCCGTCCGCGTCGATCGTCAGCTCCTGAGCCATGACGTCTCCCGACGCTTCGCCGGCGAGATTGAAGTACGTGTGGTTCGTGAGATTGAGAATCGTGTCGGCATCGGTCGTCGCGTGATAGGCGATGTGGAGCGCGTTATCCGCACCGAGCGTGTACGTGACCGTCACCGTAAGCGCGCCCGGAAAGCCTTGATCGCCGTCGGGACTGACGTGCGTCAACTCGAGGACCGCCGGACCGTTCGAGGTCGCCGACCCCTTCGCGGCCCAGATCACCTTATCGAAGCCTTTGAGGCCGCCGTGCAGCGAATTGGGCGGGTTGTTGATCGCGAGCGTATACGTCTTACCGTCGAGCGTGAAGCGGCCTTTCGCGATGCGGTTGCCGTAGCGGCCGATGATCGCGCCGAAGTACGTTCCGGCTTCGGCTTCGTACCCTTTGACGTTCGCGTATCCGAGGACGACGTTCGCCGGTTTCCCGGCCCGGTCGGGCACGACGATCCGGTGGATGATCCCGCCGTAATTGAGGATCTCGACGGTCATCCCGTGGCCGCTGCCGAGCGTGAACATCTCGACGGGCTCGCCCGTCGCGAGCGTTCCGAACGACGACTTGTCGATCGTGGCCGCATGCGCGGCGAGGGGGAGGGCCGCGAGGACGAGACTGCCGAGTGCGGCGCGGAGCCAGCTGTTCATGGAACGCTCACTTTCATGCGATAGCATTGCGCTCGGTCGTCTTCGCACCGAGACCGGATTTGACGGTACGGATCAGCTCTTCTTCGGTGATCTCCGAGGTCGACACGTCGAGCACGATCTCGCCGGCGAAGAGAAAATTGATCCGGTCGCACACTTCGAAGACCTGCGAGTAATTGTGCACGATGAGGATGATCGAAACGTCGCGCCTGCGGCGCAATTCCTGCACGAGATCGAGCACCAGCGAACCCTCGCGCACGCCGAGCGCGGCGAGCGGTTCGTCCATGATCAGCAGCTTCGGATTG
>CAZZZK010000085.1:0-9174 GCA_964658555.1 Vulcanimicrobiota bacterium
GATGCTCGTGGCGAAACTCGGCCAAGACGGCCACGACCGCGGCGCGAAGGTCATCGGCAGCGCGTTCGCGGACGCGGGGTTCGCGGTCCACATGGCGCCGCTCTTTCAGTCGCCGGACGAGATCGTCGCGCTCGCGGAGCGGCACGACGTCGACGTCATCGGGATCTCGAGTCTCTGCGCGGGCCACGACGCGCTGCTGCCGCTCGTGCTCGCGCGCGTCGGAGAGCGCGGGCTCGGCGCCAAGGTCGTCCTCGGCGGCATCGTCCCCGCGAGCGAACGCGCCCCGCTCATCGCGCTCGGCGTCGCGGCGTTCTTCCCGCCGACGAGCGACGCGCTCTCGTGCGTGCGCGCGGTGATCGCGTTACTCGAGCGCGATGCCGAGCCGGACGCCGAGCGGCCGGCCGGCGGAGCGACCCGGCCTCGCGCGCCGCGAACGCGGCGGAAGCTGCTCGCGTAGCGGAGCGCGATCCGCCGCGAACGTTACTTCGCGAGTTTCTCGACGTCCTCGACGTTCGCGTCGCTGTACGGCTCGCGTTTCGCGAAGAGCACGTTGCCGTTCGCGTCGCACACGACGACGCCGATCGTCTCCTTATCGCCGGGCGGCGTGAGATCGCGCCAGCCGGCGCCGTTGAACGTCAGCAGCACTTGCTTCTGGATCTGCTGCTTGTTTCCGACGCCCGCGCCTTCCACGAGTTTGCGCACTTTGCCGCGGCCGAAGAAGACGGTCTTGTCGGCGACGACCACGACGTAGACGGTCGCCTTCGCGTCTTCGTTATCCGCGAGCGTCTTGCGGGTCCACATCTTGAGCTGATCCTCGGCCTCCTTCGTGAAGGCGAGCAGCAAGATGAAGGGTTTGCCCGAGGCGTCGGACGGCAGGACGACGTGCGTGCCGCCCATCGAGTCCGCTTCGAGGCGCGGCAGGGCCGCCGCATCGGCGCGCGAGGCGAGGGCGATCGCGAGCGAACACGCGAGGGCGAGCTTACGGAGCGATGGCTGGAACATCGGCGATGAGCCTTTCGATATCGGGTTCGCGGTCGTCGACGGGTACGGTCGCCGAGCGAAGCAGCGGAAGCAGGAGGAGCGAGCCGAGCAGCAGTGCGCCGATCAGCAGCCACGCTTCATTGAACGCGATCGTGGCGGCCGCGCGTTCCACGATCGGCTTCACGAAGAGCAAATCGTCGGGATCGGCGTGTGCGATGTCGACGCCCTTGAGCATCGCGACGGGGATGCCGACGAAGGCGGCCATCTGTGCGTCGCCCGCGACGAGGCGGTCGGTGAGATGTTTCGCGATCGGGACCGGCCGCAGCGAGATGATGGTATCGACGAGACCGATCCCGATCGCCCCGCCGACGTTGCGCATGAAGTTCAGCACGCCGCTCGCGTTGGAGAGCTTGCCGATCGGAAGATGACCGAGCGCGACGTTCGTGATCGGGAGGATGCAGAAGAGGAGCGCCGCGCCGCGCAACACTTGCGGCAGCACGAGTTGCTGGAAGTCGGTCTGCGGGGTCTGGAACGCGTTCGCGATCGCGCCCGCACCGAAGAGCGCGAAGCCGATGAACGTCACGATCTGCGGCGGCAGGCGCCGGTCCGCGAGCGTGGCGAGCGGCGCCGCGATCAGCTGCGAGAGGCCCATCACCGTCATGATCGTGCCGATCTCGAGCGGCGAGTGGAAACGCACGAATCCGAGGAAGAGCGGCAGCACGTAGAGCGAGCCGAAGAGCCCGGCGCCGAGGACGAAATTATACGCACACGCCGCGGCGAACGTTCGATCGCGCAGCGGCGAGAGATCGACGAGCGGATCGTGGCCGCGCAGGCAGCGGAAGACGAAGAACCCGCCGCCGCCGAGGACGAGTGCGATCAGCAGATAGTCGCGGCCCGCGGTCCAGTGATCGGCGGGCGCGAGTTTGAGCAGCGTCTGCAGCGAGCCGAGGCCGATCGCGAGCGCGAGGAAGGCGGGCAGGTCGATCGTCCGCCACGCCGCCGTCTCCGCGTGATCGACGCGCACGATCGCGGCGACGATGATGCCGGAGACGATCCCGATCGGCACGTTGATGTAGAAGAGCCAGTTCCACGCCAGCTTCTCCGCGATGAAGCCGCCGAGGAACGGTCCGACCGTCGGCGCGAGCATCGCGACGACGCCCGCGACGAGGACCGCGCGATGGTGCAAGCGCTTCGGAAACATCTTGTAGCCGCACGCGAAGACGCTCGGGATGATCGACCCCGCGGCGAAGCCCTGCAGCGACCGCCAGACGATGAGCTCGACGAAGTGATGCGAGAGCGCGCAGCCGAGGCTCGTCGCCGAGAACGCGATCGTCGCGACGGCGAAGAGGCGACGCGTCGACATCGCGCGCGCGAGGCGCCCCGACATCGCGATCGCGATCACTTCCATGATCAGATACGCGGTCTGCACCCAGCTCAGCTGATCGAGCGGCGTATCGAGCGCCTTCGCGATACGCGGCAGCGCCGCGGCGACGATCTGAATATCCAGGATCGCCATGAAGAGCCCGAGGCACATCGCCGAGAATCCGAGCCACTCTCGTGCGGTGCTCGCGTCCGCCCTCGCGGCGCGCGGCGTCGTCAAATCGAAATCGGACGCGGACGTAGCATCATGCGTCCCGCTTCAGCCTCGCCGAGGCGAATCTTTCTGCGCTCGCAAGGCGAGCGTGCCGGAAACGGCCTTCGAGGATGCGTTCGCATAGGATTCCACGCCCTAGCGGAGGCCGTCGACGAGGAGCGCGACCGTGCGTTCGCCGCGTCCCGCGCCGGCGTGGGACGACGTGCACAGACTCGCCACCGCGCCCGGGGAGCTCGTCGCCGTCGCCGTCGACGTGCGGGCGGTCTCGCGGTGCGAGATCGCCGCGGCGCTCGCGAAGGGATCAGCGTCGCGCTCGTAGGCGCGGCCCGCCCGACCGGCACGTTCCCTCGCTGGGAGAACGAACCGGTCCCCGTGGTACGCGAGCCCGCCCGGTAGGCGCGCGTCGGGCGAGTTCGCCGTCCGTCGCGACCGAAACGCGGGTCTTCCCGAGAGAACGGGAACGAATGCATCGTTGCGACGGATCGGCGTCACGCGCCGAGGCGTCGAACGAAGGTCGTTCGATCGCACGCCGGAGCGCGCGTTCGCCGCATACGCGATGGGAGAGTACGGGTCTGGTGGCCCGCTCGGTCTTCAAAACCGCAGAGGCCTTCGCAAGGGGGCTGGTAGGTTCGATTCCTACACACTCCCGCCGAATGGCCGGACCGAAGGCCGCTCTTCGCAGGAAGTCCGGTACCCCGCCGACGTCAGAGATCGTGTGAAACAGGTAGGGTGGTTCTCGCGTGCCGACGAGTCGGTCGATGGCACGTTTTACGTGCAGCCGCGCTTCGTGCGGCACATCGACGATGCCGCGATCGCCGCCGTGACGGCGCTGTATCGCGAGCGACTCCCGGCCGACGGGCGGCTCCTCGACGCGATGAGTAGCTGGGTGAGCCACCTGCCCCCGGACGTCGCGTATGCGTCCGTCACCGGCCACGGAATGAACGCTCGAGAGCTCGCCGCGAACCCACGTCTCACGCGGACCCTCGTTCACGACCTCAATCTCGATCCGACGCTTCCGTTCGAAGACGGCTGCTTCGATGCGACGACGATCTGCGTGTCGGTTCAGTATCTCACGCAGCCGGTCGCGGTATTTCGTGAGATCGCGCGCGTTTCGTCACCGGGCGCGCCGATCGTCATCTCGTTTTCGAACCGTCGCTTTCCGACGAAGGCCGTCGCGATCTGGACGGCTCTCGACGATCGCGACCGTCTCCGGCTCGTCGAACGTTATCTTCAAGAAGCGGGTTGGATCGACATCGCTGGATCGCTGCGAACGCGAGCCGGCCGCGGCGACCCGCTCTACGCCGTAATGGCAACACGGTCGTGACGCAGCGAGCGACGCGAGAAGTATGCGAAGGCGGCGACGATCGCGAGTTCGATCGTCCACTGAACGGCGGCGTTACTCCAGCCGATCGAGCCCAGTCGAATCTCGTTGAAAGAATTGAGAACGCCAATGAGTTGGCTCGCGACGGGCACCCAGATCAAAAGTCGATAGCGGACGACGTTCGACGCGGCGAGAAAACTCACGAGCCCGATCACGAGCAAGCCGATCCCCTGTTGTTGCGTCGTGTAGGGGTCCTGCAGTTTCCACGCGAGCAGTCGCGCTCCGAACTGAACGAAGATCGTCGATGCGAGGAACCAGAAGAGCTGTAGGCCGCCGAAGCCCCGCAGCAAGCGAACGAGTCCGCGATCTTCACGCGGAATCGGCGCCCGCACGCGAGGCTCGGCGGAACGATCGGTCGCCGCCATCGCGATCGTCGCGGCGACTGCGATCTCGACCGTCGCGAGCGTGAAAAATCCCGTCGCGTCGATCGCATGGACGGACCAATCGATCGTGGCGAAGGTGAGCTCGACGCCTCGCTGCGCGACGCAGACCCAGGCGATGCCGCGATACCGCCCGGGGTTGGTCGCGCCGAGTGCGTAAGCGAGCGCGGCGGACGCCAGGTAGAGCGGATATTGGCGCACGATCACGGGATCGACCACTGTCCGCCCGAGCGCGCCGAGCGCCGTTGCCGGCGCGAGATAGAAGAGCACGCTCCACACGAAGTCGGCGACGGCGACGAACGCGAGGCATGCACGTAGAATCGCTATCCGCAGATGAACTCCGATGTAAGGGGTGGGCGTGACCTAGGTCGCCGCTCGTCCTCCTTGAGATAGTGTACTCTCGACTCCTCGATGAAGCGACTGAATCTCGACGGAGGCATCTCACCCGAGCGGCGGCGACGCCTCTTGCAGTTGATTTTTCTCTTCGTTAACCTCGTTCTCGTCGTCGCGCACCTTCCTGGCCCGCTCTGGCTCGCCATCGGCGCCGTTTTCTGGATCGCGCTCGTCGGCATCAGCGTCGGCGGCTCGAGTCTGGTGTGCGGCACGATGTGCTGGATCGGTACGATTCAAGACATCTTCGAGCCGTTCGCGCGTCAGCGTCTCCGGCTCGACGCGAGGCTCGGGCGTGCGGTGACGCTCGTCGTCCTCTTGCTCTGGATGCCGATCGGCTGGCTGCTCGCACCCGGGCTCGCCGCCCACGATCGGACGCCGCTCGATGCGGCGTTCGTGTGGCAACACCACCTCTTTCAGTTCGGCTTCGCCGCGCTCGTCGCGGCGAGCGTCGCGTTTCTCGGGAAGCGCGGCATCTGCCGATATCTCTGTCCGTTCAACGACGTGGTCGCACGCGTGCGGCGGCTCGTCCGAACGGCTACGACGCGATCCACTCCGGCGGCGTCTACCGCTGACGTGCCCTGTGCCGGGTGTATCGGCTGCGCGCGACGGAATCCGGCCGCCCCCGCCCTCTCGAAAGGCTAATCGACGATGAAATCAGCGCGTCCGCTTCAAGGTCTCCTCATACTCTGGGGCGTTTGGGAGTTGCTTAACGCCGTGCTATCGACGTTCGCGTCATCCGTCGGCGCGTCGTTCGTCGGCTGGGCGCCGAAGAGCGGTTGGACGGGCGACCTGTTGGCGATGAGTCAGCAGTACGGCATGGTGCTCTTCCTCCTCGGCGCAGTCTATCTGCTCATCGCCGTCGATCCCGTGCGCTACCGTGCGTTCGTGTGGATTCCGATCGGCGAACAGGCGATCGGAATCGCCTACGCGATCTACGGACTCTTCGGGTCTCACACGATTACGACCGCACAGTTCGTCACCCAAGGTATCATCAATGTCGTCGTCGCCGCGCTGTTCTATCTCTTACGGCCCAGCACGAGCCTGAGACCGCAAACCTTACGAGCGTGACTCACTTTGTGAGCGCGAGCCGCTATTGCTCGAGCAGGTTTGATTGGTGCGTGATGGCCATCCGATTCTGCCGAGAGCGATGCATGCTGTGAGCTCGTTTGCGTTCGTACATTTGCGCGTCTGCTTGGGATAACGTCTTTAAAAAATCGCAAGGCGTAGCCGAGATCGCCGCGCCGACGCTCGCACCGACGTAGTACGTGCCCCGCGACGTCTGTACCGCCTCGCTCGCGATCCGCTTGATGCGGCCGACGAGCGTTTCGACGAGTTCTTCGACCTCGTCGCCGGTCACGACGATGACGAACTCATCGCCACCGATTCGGGCGAGGATATCGCCTTTGCGAACGCAACGTCGCATCCGTTCGGTGAGGATGATGAGCACTTCGTCGCCACATGCGTGACCCGCCGTGTCATTGACTTTTTTGAAATCGTCGAGATCAATTACGATGATCGCGAGTTGCGCGTTTCCGAGATCCGCCATCCTCGCGCCGTCGACGTTGAGCAACGCGCGGTTGGCGAGCCCCGTGAGCGGGTCGTGCGTCGCCGCGTGGTGGAGCTCATCCTGGCGCTGTTGCAACATCGAATGCATGTGCGCGTGCTCGATCGCGAGCACGGCGTGGTCGGCGAAAAGCGCGAGCCGTTCGAGTTGGTGTTCGGAGGGGCGGCGCCCATCGATCGGATCGTCGACGCTGAGGAGGCCGATGCATTGCCTCGACGGTGACGTAAGGACGACGAACAGCGCGTCTTCCGGTTGCCACGCGTCGGGATCGTCGCCGGACGGCAGGTCCAAACGGTGCACGGTGATGCCGTCGGTCCAATTGCGAGCTCGTCTGCTGTCGATAAAGAGGATCGCATCTCCCCGCGGTTCGGCACAGGCCTCGATACGAGCCCACATCTCGAGCGTAAGTCGAATTCCGAGCAATGCGTCGCGGCAATTCGCATCGCCCTCAACGGAGACGACTTCGAAGAAGCCTTCGGGGCGAAAGAGGCTGAGCGCGGCGACGCGGAAGCCGGTACTCGTTACGATACCGCGGGCCACCGCGTCGAGCGTCTCCGTCAAATCGAGGCTCGCATGCAACCGCTTCGTTACGGCATGCAAGGCGCGAAACGCCTCAGACTCGTCACCACCAAACGCGCTCGGCATCGGGAGCCATCCATCGCGTTCGTCAGGCATCGCGCTTATACTTTCACTCGTGAGAGACGCCGTGGGACGCGAGATTCGAAGCACGACCCCTTCGTGTTATCGGCTCTATCGTCAGACGTTGCACAGCGCGTTGAAGCCGCTTCAAATCACATCTTTTTTGCAATCACTTTTAGTCGCCGGTCAAGGCCCGTGTATCGCGTTTTTGCGATCGCGATCTACGAGGCACGATTCGGAGGGAGCTTGCGACGATGTCACTGCGTTGCGCCGAAGTTTCTTTACTCGTTTCGGTGGTCGATCGCTGCGGCACCGCTCGCATCGACATCGCCGTCTAACATCTCGTCCGCGTCGATATCGGTGCTTTCCAGGACGCCGCCTTCATCCGTGCGATCGTCGTCCGTATCTTCGGTGAGATAATCTCCGTCGTTCATGGGTCGTTTGTGCCCATTTCCGAGGTGCCCTATCGCGTTCGGCTCAGATGCAAAGCAGGACGTGGGCCGTGTAGCGTAGCGTCGTGTTGCCGTTTGCGGGGACGCGGACGTTCCACGTCGCCGTCGCGCTCGAACTCTTCGTATGGCGCAGATTCTCCGCGGTGATCGACCACGTGCCGGGAAGCGGTTCGACGACGAGGACGTCGGCGGCGGTCGTCTTCGCGTTGGCGAGGCGGATCTCGTACGAGCTGTCGTACGTGCAGTTTCCGAGGCCGCGGAAGTCGGTCTGCGTCTTCTTAGCGGTCACGTCGAACGACTCGCCGAGATGGAGCCGGACGTCTTCGCCGCGCGGGGTGTGATCGATGCGATCGGCGCCGAGGAACTGCGACGTCCCGCCCGCGTCGTTCTCGTAGAGCCGGACGATGCCGCCCGGGAGCGGGTTGCCGAGATCGCCGCCCTTGTTCGCGAACGTGAGGTACGCGCCGACCTTGAGATTCGTACCGAGATCGGCATCTCGGTTCGAGTAATACGATGCGGATCCGCGCAATTCCAGCGTCTTGCGAAGCGGGACGTTCACGGCGTGTAAGAGCGCGACTTGCTTCGTCTGATCGTTCGCGATCGAGGTCGGGCGTCCGAGCGTGTAGAGGTGGTACTCGAAGTAGTTCTCTTGCGTGACCTGCGGAACCGGGGCGCTCGCCATGACCCGCCCGATCGTCTTCATCGATTCGGGCGACGGCTCGGCGGTGTCGACGTTCCCGGCGACGAGCTGCAGCCGCGCGTTCGGGAAGCTCGTCCCGCTCGTGTTCGAGAGCGTCACGAGTCCGTTCAACTGCATGCGGTCTTCGCTCGCCGCGACGACTCCGACGTACTCGGCATGCCAGGAGAGTCCCGTCGTGAGATACGCGAGGTCGAGCTCGGGAACGGCCGCCCGTCCGCTCGCGACGTCGAGCGTCAGCGTCGGCCGGTCGCGCAGCCCCGGCGGCAGCGACGGAAATTCGATGTGCGAATTCTCGAGGCCGGTCTCGACGCGATCGCGATACTGCAGGACGACGCCGTCGTTGTCCGCGAGGAGCCGGGCCGTCTCGCGCGTGGGTTCGCGGCCGGGCCGTTCGTGCACGACCGTGACGTCGCGGCCGACGAATTTATCGAGGATCGTCGCCGGATTGAGCAGATCGTAATTGAAGTTCTGCTCGACGACGCGGACGGCGCCCGGCAGCGTGAGGTCGTCGAGGATCGCGGACGTCGCATCCATGCCGGCGCCGACGTCGCGCCACGCGAGCCGGTTCTCGCCCGCGGCGAGCACGATCTTGCGACGATCGTGAACGAGTGCGATCGACCCGTTGTAGATCGTGAGGTTGACGCTCGTCCGATCGGCGAGCGTCGTCGTTCGTTCGACCGGATCGGCGCCGCCGGCGAGCGGCATCGCGAGCACGAGCGCCGCGACGGTCGGCGCGTGGACGAGCCGGCACCACATCTTCACGGCGTCCCGCTACCGCCGCGCCGCGGGTCACTCCTTCGCCTGGGCACGGCTTCTCGTCGATCGCTACGTAATCGACGCGTCGACGTTCACGGAAGCCGTAACCAAGAGCTGACACGATAGCCGGAGCCTCCGCCGCACCGGCCTCTCGAAACGGCAACGGCCTTCGGAAAAGGCCGTTGCCGGTGGAGGCGGTGCTTCGCGTATCGCGCGAAATGACGTCGCATGCTTACGAAGCTCACGGCATGGTTCGCCGATCTCAAGGCGCAGCGCGATCGGAGTCGCGCGTTGTTGCAGAGCGCGTCGCGCGAAGACGCGCATTCCGCCGGAC
>CAZZZK010000086.1:0-9097 GCA_964658555.1 Vulcanimicrobiota bacterium
CGTCCCCGAGCGCCGTACCGACGGCCGCGCCGCCCGTGCAGGCGGCCCCGACGCAAGCGCCGCCCACCCCGCCCGCGACGCCGACGCCCGTCTACCACTTCGTGTACCGGCCGACGCCGCTGCCGACCGGGTACGCGTCGCCCGCTCCGGCCGTTCCGCAGATCGCCGAGATCGACGTCAACGAAGCGTCGCTGACGGCGCCCGGGCCGATCCACGTTCGCGTGCTCACGAACGGCGTCGTCAATTCGGTGACGGTGCGGACGCTCGGCCAGGCCTACCCGATCCCCCACGCGGCGTTCGGCGAGTTTCTGCTCGACGCGCAGATCCCGGCGATCCCGTTCTGGATGTTCCTCCACGGCCGGACGTTCGATATCTCGTTCGTCGCCGCGACGCAGGAGGGCCGTCAGGCGGACGTCGTGCTGCCGTTCTATCTGCGCTGAGGGCGCGCGGCCGCAACCGAGCCGAGCGGCCGGCGGTCGAACGCTCTTGCCGCCCTTCGTCTTCTTCCGAGGCTTGACGCTATCGCTACCCTCGCCCCATCGCTCGTGCGCGCGCTGCCGAGTTCGAGCCGCCCGCTCGCGACGCTCATCGAACGTCTGCGCACGAACGACGCCGCGTTCTCGCTCCACGAGACGACGTCGTCCGCTCGGCCCTACGTGCTCGCGGGGCTCTTCCAGGCGCTGCGCGCGCCGCTCTTCGTCGTCGTCTCGACGGCCGACGTCGCGGAACGCACCTTCGCCGACCTGACCTACTATCTCGGCGACGACGGAGCGGCCCCCGTGACGCTCGTGCGCCCGCGCGAAGAGAGCGTCGGCGTGATCGAATCGCCGTCGGAGCGCGCGGCGCGGATGACGCTCTTCGCGGAGCTCGCGCAGGGCCGCGCGCAGATCGTCGTCGTCCCGGTCGCGGCGCTGCGGCAGTACGTCGTGCCGCGCGCCGTCTTCGCGAAGCGATCGTTCGTGCTACAGACGGGCGAGGAGAGCGGCTTCGAAGAGCTGCAAGAGGAGCTCTTCGCGCTCGGCTACCGTCGCACGGACGTCGTTTCGGCCGCCGGCGAATACGCGGTGCGCGGCGGACTGATCGACGTGTGGGCGGCGACGACGAACGTTCCGACGCGCATCGAATTCTTCGGCGACGAGATCGAATCGATCCGCAGCTTCGACCTCGCGACGCAGCGCAGCACGGATACGCTCGCGTCGATCGCAATCGTCCCGTGGAGCGAGATCGCGCGCGATCCCGCCCTCCGCGAACGCGTCGCCGCGAATCTCACGGGCGACGCGGCGACCGTCTCCGCCGGCCGCGCCTACCTCGCGAGCGGCGCCGAGATCCCCGAGGCCTGGCTGCCGCTCGCGTACGACGAACGCGAGACGCTGCTCGATCATCTACCGGCGACGACGCTCGTCGTACTCGAAGAGCCGGCGATGCTCGCGACGATCGAGCGCGGCCTCGAAGACGAACGGTCGCGCGAAGAGAACGTGCTGCTCGCCGCTGCGGAGTCGGGCGAACTCTCCGTCGAGGAACGCGCCGTCGGCGAAGCGCTGCTCGCCGACGTGACGGCGCCGCATCCGGCGCTCGCCTCGCTCGCGGCGTCGTTCGCGACGCACCGCACGCTCATCGTGCCGGGTGCGATCGAAGGCGAGGAGACGCCGTGGCTGCCGCGCTCGCTCGAATCGTACGTGCTCGAGACGCGGCCCGTCGAACACTTCAATCGCCAGCTCACGATGTTTCTCGATCAGGTGAAGACGTGGGTCGCCGAGGGCGACACGGTCGCGCTCGTGGCGTCGGGCGCCTCGCGCCTCGCGGAGATGCTGCGCGCCGCGAACCTCACCGTCGAACGCAGCGCGACGCTGCTGCACCTGCGGGAGAACGGCGTCGCGTCGTTCGTCGGCAGCGCCCCCGGCATGACGCGCGGCGGCGTCGTCTTCGTCGATCAGGGCAGCATCGAATCGGGCTTCGCGATCCCGGGTCTGCGGCTGCACGTACTCGGCGATCGCGAGATCTACGGCCAACCCGCCAAGCGCGTCAAGCTGCGCGCGATCAAGGAGGGCGTGCCGGTCACGCTCGCCGATCTCAAAGTCGGCGATTACGTCGTCCACGCGATCCATGGGATCGGACAGTATCTCGGCTTGCGCAACGAGCGCATCCTCGGCGCGACGCAAGATTATTTAGATCTGAAGTATGCCGGAACCGATCGCATGATGGTCCCGGTGACGCAGATGCATCAGGTCACGAAGTACGGCGCGAACGAAGGCGCGGCGCCGCGGCTCTCCAAGATGGGCGGCGCCGATTGGGCACGCACGAAGACCCGCGTCTCGGAGAACCTCGCGAAGATCGCCGACGGCCTCGTCACGCTATACGCCGAGCGCGAATCGGCGCCGGGATACGCGTTCGGCCCCGATACGCCGTGGCAGGCCGAGCTCGAAGAGTCGTTCCCCTACGACACGACTCCCGATCAGCAAAAAGCGATCGACGACGCGAAGGCCGATATGGAACGGCCGCGGCCGATGGATCGCCTCGTCTGCGGTGACGTCGGGTACGGCAAGACCGAAGTCGCCGTCCGCGCCACGTTCAAGGCGATCGCCGATAAACGGCAAGTCGCGATCCTCGTGCCGACGACGCTCCTCGCCGCGCAGCACGCGCGCACGCTCGCCGCGCGCTTCGCGAGCTTCCCCGTGCGGATCGAAGAGCTCTCGCGTTTCAAGACCAAGAAAGAGCAGCAGCAGACGCTCAAGGATCTCGCCGACGGGAAGGTCGACGTCGTCGTCGGCACGCACCGGCTGCTGCAGAAGGACGTCGTCTTCAAATCGCTCGGGCTCATCGTCGTCGACGAGGAGCAGCGGTTCGGCGTCATGCACAAGGAGCGCCTCAAGCAGATGCGCGCGACGATCGACGTGCTGACGCTCTCCGCGACGCCGATCCCGCGTACGCTGCACATGTCGCTGCTCGGCGTACGCGAACTCTCGCTCATTCAAACGGCACCGAAGAACCGGATGTCGATCAAGACGATCGTCGTCCCGTTCTCCGACGGCATCGTGCAGAAGGCGATGCTGCAGGAGCTCGATCGCGGCGGGCAAGTCTACTATCTGCACAACCGGATCGAGTCGATCTACGGCGTCGCCCGTGCGCTCGGCGAGCTCGTGCCGAAGGCGCGCATCGCGGTCGGCCACGGCCAGATGACGGAAGCCGAGCTCGAGCCCGTGATGGCGAAATTCGTCGAGGGCGAGATCGACGTGCTCGTCGCGACGACGATCATCGAGAACGGCATCGATATCCCGAACGTCAACACGATCATCGTCAACGACGCCGACCGCTTCGGCCTCGCGCAGCTGTACCAACTGCGCGGCCGCGTCGGACGTTCGAACCACCAGGCCTACGCCTATCTGCTCTATCAGGCGCACAAGGCGCTCAGCGACGACGCGAAGGCGCGCCTCGAGGCGATCCGCGAGTTCACGCATCTCGGCAGCGGGCTGCAGGTCGCGATGCGCGATCTCGAGATTCGCGGCGCGGGCAACCTGCTCGGCGCCGCGCAGTCCGGCTTTATCGGCGCGGTCGGCTTCGAGACGTACTGCGAATTGCTCGCCGAGGCGATCGCGGCGCGCAAGGGCGCGGAGGCGAGTCTGCCCGAGAAGCGCGAGGCCGTCATCGACGTCAAGCTCGACGCCTACATCCCGAACGACTACATCCCGCAGGTCTCGCAGAAGATCGGCGCCTACCAGCAGCTCGCCGCGGCGCGCAGCGAAGCCGAGGTCGACGAGCTCGGCGCGGGCCTGCGCGACCGCTTCGGCGAGCTCCCGGAACCGCTGGCGAATCTCATCGAGATCACGAAGCTGCGTACGGTCGCGCTGCGCAAGATGGTGAGCCGCGTCGTCATCGACAACACGCGCCTCACGCTGGGCGTCGGCACCGGCTTCGACATCGCCCCGAACGCGATCCCGAAACTTCAGTCGCTCACGAAGAACAAGTTCCGTTTCGGCGACGGCAAGATCACGATCGATCTCCCGGATCGCAAGCCCGTCGAACACGTCCCGCTCTTGCGGGCGCTGCTCGAAGCGTTGTAGCGTACCTCCGGGCGCGTGAAGCGCATGTCGTACGACGCATGTGTCGTGGGCGGCGGCCCTGCGGGCAGCGCGGCGGCATTGACGCTCGCCCGCGCTCGGCGCCGCGTCCTCGTCCTCGACGCGAAGACGTTTCCGCGCGACAAAGCGTGCGGAGATCTTTTGGGCACGGACGCGATCGCCGACGTTCGATCGCTCGGATTGTCGCATCTCGTCCAGGACGGATTCGCCCTTCGCGGCGCCCGCGTCTACGGACCGACGGGAAGATTCGCCGGCGCGCTCGACGGCGCGGCGAGCTCCGACGCGTCCGCCGCACGCGTCATCCCGCGGGAAGCGTTCGATTCGAGGCTCCTGTTCGAAGCGCTCGCGGCAGGGACCGAGTTCGCGAGCGAGCGCGTGCGTACCGTCGAGCGCGCAGGCACGGGTGAGTGGTCGATAACGACGTCGCACGGAACGCATCTCGCTCGTACGGTGATCGGCGCGGACGGCTACGGCTCGCGAATCGCGGCCGCTGCCGGACGCCTGCCGATAAGCGCGGCGCATCTCGCGATCGTCGTTCGCGCGTACGCGAACGGCGTCGACGGGCTCGGCGATGCCATGCACTTCTTCATCAACCGCGAGGAAGACGGGTACGGCTGGGCGTTCCCGCTCGGCGGCGGGCGTGCGAACGTCGGGCTCGGTTTCGTCGCCGGCGACGCGAGCGGAGCGCCCGACGTGCGTGCGGCCTTCGCGCGGTTCTTCGACGAGAGCGGTCCGGCCCGCGGCTTCTTCGGAAGAGCGTCGCTCGAAAACGTTCGCGCGTGGCCGATCCCGCTCGGCTGGCAATCCGGCACCGTGGCTGCGGAAGGCTTGTTTCTCGCCGGGGACGCGGCGTCGCTCGCATCGCCGCTCAGCGGTTCGGGCATTCACCATGCACTCGTCAGCGGCACGATGGCCGCGCGCGCCGCGATGCGCCATCTCGACGGCGATGCGAACGCGAAGGCATGGTACGCGCGTACGTTAACGGCCCGTCTCGCACCGCGCCTCTATGCCGAACGCGCGGTGCGCCTCGTCGCCGGCGTCCCCTCGCGCGTCACTCCGTATCTCCGGCTCGCCCACGCGCTTCCGCTCGGCGATCGCATTCTCGCACGAATGCTGCTTCGGCTGGGTTAGACGTCGAGGCTTTGCTCGCGGAAGCGAGTTTTTGAGGTTTGCGCGAATGGGAGCGTCATGTTCATTTCCGCCGCGAAGCCCCGTAACGACTACGTTCTTTTCATGAGTCTTGCGATGCGTTTATCTCCGGCGCGGATACCACAGTCATGAAGTTCGGCTTGAATTCGAGGGTGGCCGTACGTCGAGCGCCTGGGCGGTAAATGCCTCGATCCGATCGCCAAGGGTCGATTCGCGACAGTCCGCGCGGATGGCTCGCGCTTCGAGCCATGCATAAATCCTACTTTGAGAAACGTTATGAACGCGGCGGAGCATCGAGATGCTGTACGTAGCCTGGGACGCTTTCACGAATCCGAAGACTTCCGTGGAATCGTGTCTGCCTCTCGCGCGAACCAAGCGGCTTCTGAGAGGATTTCTTGCTCGAGTTCGAGCCGTCTACTCTCTCGACGAAGCTGAGCGAGCTCTTTGCGTTCGTCTGAGTTCAGTAAATCTGCAAGGTTCCAACCTTCGAGCGAGCCGCTGTCGATCGTCGTTCCGGGCAAGTTCACGGCTTGAAATGTAATAGCAATTCTGCCGCCGCTACTTGAGGTGCGGCGTCAGGAGGCGGTACCTCACTCACTTCAAGCGCCTCATGCCAATATGCGAAAGCCAAATCTGGATTCGAACGATACGTAACGAAACCACGGACGATGTTTGCTTCGCCAAACCATGGATATTTGCGAACTATCTTCGCAAGCTGGTTCTTACTGCCGGCAACGTGGCCGGAAAACCACTCCTCCATAGCACGTTGCAATTGGCCGGCTATACCGAACGACACGACATCCGGAGAGCTCTGGGTATCGAAGTCACAGAACTGCGCGTTATAATAGGCATGCATCGCGTTAACAACATCATTCTTTGCCATAAATGTCACCGCACCGTCATAGACGGTCTGTGTTTTTCCATCAATGTAGCCGTTTCTTCTCATGAACGACGTTGCTGCAGCATAATTTCTGCTGAGGATATAAGCCTTTACCTCCTTAAAGTGATCGTTATATGCCGTTGAGTACAACATCGGGCGAAGACGATCATCCGTAGCTGGCACCGCAACACAAAACCGGGTTGCGAGAACTGCGACAAACGCGTGTATCACTGCGTTTGAACCTGAAGTGGCGACATAATCATCGAGTCAGTTTCCGCAGAGCTTCCGCTGGGACCAGATACACGTATCACTCCCGACAACGCTGGATAGCTCTGATAGCCTCCGCGTTTGAACGATCCATCGGAACTACCGCTTCCTGAAACGCACGTGAAGTCACTGGGGCTGACCATTGAACGGGGCCGAACACCTCCGTATTGGCCGTCGCTGAGCGGAAATCGTCACCGGTCATCCTCGCAATTGTGGTCATGCGGCCGAACGCACGGCAATTTGACGTCCAGCTGCTCACCAAGGTCGTTGCTGTCCCAGCGCAGACGTTACCTTTTGGACGTTAATCCGGCTAAGGAGTACGTGAATGTCATGCAGCCACCGGCACAGCTTACTCGGAGAAGAGACTCGCTCGTACGCCGTCGTCAATCCGAGCGGCTCGAGACGCGATGAATCCCAAGACGTTTATTAGCGGACGTGACGCTTCGGCGGCTCTCGAATCGATCGTCGCACCGCGAAGAGGATCGGTACGAACGTGAGACGGATCGGGTTCCTGCTCCTATACATGGTCGGCGTGGTGACGTTCGTCGCCATCCTCGCACCACTCATTCACTGGTGGTCGATTCCGGCCGGAATAGCGGCGTTCGTGCTCGTGTTGAAGATGCCGTACTACAGCAGATGGCAATGATGAGGATCGGCCGCGCGACGACCGTGCGGCCTACGTTCCGGCACCGCCCGCGCCGACGTGGATCACGTACTTCACGATGATCCGCTGGAGCGTCGAATACGAACCCGGGCTGCCGTACTCCACGTACAGCCGATTCTGATTGCGGTACCGTTTCTGATATGAGATCGCGAGGTCGGTGCCGGGAAGCGCGAAGCCGCCGGTGCCGGAGATCTGCCGCAGCGAGAGTGCGATGTTTCCGTTGAGGCCGATCGCGCGCGAGAGCGAGAGGCGCCGCAGCCACTGCGAGTCCGCGAGACCGAGATACGGCCGCTCGTTCGTACCGCCGTATTCGAGCGTGAGACCGAGGCCGCCGCGCAGCGTCCGCGTCGTCGTGGCGTCGAACTGCTGCGTGAATGCGGCGGCGATGCCGATCGGAGCGGTCGCGCACGGGAGCGGCGTTACGAGACCGGGCGGCGGACACGCGACGGAGTAGGAGCCGGCAGAATACGAGAAGTCGGCCGAATTCGGCGTCCCGTCCGCGTAGTTGAGCGCGAATCCCGTCGAATCGAACGCGAAGTTTTCCCCGCCCGAGTACCGCGGGTACGGATCCGCGTACGCGCGGATGAAGCTCGTGCCGCTGGAGAGCGAGACGTTGAGGAGATTGCGAAAGCCGACGACGGTCTGGATCGACGCGTCCGCTTCGTGTGCGGCACCGCTGCGATCGATCAACCGATCGCCGCTCACGACGGCCGTAACCGTCTTCACCGGACCCTGCGGCCCGACGACGCCGTTGTACTGCACGAACGCCGCCGGGCCGCGCACGTCGGGAAGCGCGGTGTAGCCGTCGATCGGGCCGTAGCTCGGTCCGACGTCGCGGTAGATCGCGCCGCTTTCGAAGAGGCCGTGATTGTCGAGCGCGCCGACGAGCAGATTGCGACCGTCGTTTGCGGAGCCGACGAGCGTCCCCGTCTCCTGCGATAGCGAGACGACCGGCTGGAACCCGGAGTGCGGATTGAGAAGTTGCGCCCCGATGCCGATCGTTCGGTCGCGCACGCCCGGATGGTCGGCGTCGACGCCTTGCGCCGTGATCGCGAGCGACTGATCCTCGGTGCGATAGCGATAGCCGAAGGCGCGGTCGTCGAAGCCGTCGCCGTTCACGTCGAGGACGCCGATCGCGTTGTTGCCGACCGTGCCCTCGATCTTCGCGCCGGAGTCGACCACCCCGAGCGACGGCGAGTAGAACATCGAATAGCCGTTGTTGTTGATCCCGATGCCCGGCAGCGGCGTCAGGTACGACGCACCCTCCGCGAAGAACGGCCGGTACTCGGTATACTGCCGAGCGAACTCTTGCGGGGCGATCGTCGTCTGGTCCGTCTCGACGTTCGAGAAATCGGGCCCGAGCGCGCCGACGAACGCGAGCGTTCGCGTGAACGGCAACGTCGCGTCGAGTCCGAAATTCCGCACGTGTTCCTGATTGAAGATCGTCGGCGTCGTCTCGAAAACGTTGCGATCGCGGCCCGCGCTCGCGAGCGCGTAGACGTCCGCGTACGGCGGCGGAGCCTTCGCGACGCCCGCGATCTTCAGCCCGGCGAGGATCGGCCAATTCGTCGCGTTGCAGTACGTGACGGTGTTGAGCGCGTTTTGCTGGCAGTACGCGTTATCCGTCGGAGCGTAGGCCCACGTGAGGAGGTCGTTCGCCGCGGCGACGCGGCGCGAGAAATCGATGCGCCACCGCTGGATCGGGCTCTCCGAGAGCCGCATGTCGGCGAGCGGGATCGTCATCAGCACGTCGTAGCCGTCGCTCCGCCGCGACGCGACGGCCTGCCACGGCGGCTGGTAGCGCGACGACTCGGTCGAGAACTCGTACTTCGTCCCGAGCGGCGTCGCACTGAAGCCGTACGTGCGCGAACCGTTGCCGCTCGTGTCGATCGACACCGTCACCGCGTCGTCGAGGCCGAAGCCGACGTCGTCCGTCCGCTGCTGCGCGACGAGCGGAACGCCGCGCTGCGTCGCGATGAAGCCGACGTAGACGTTCCGATCGTCGTAGGTCAGGCGTACGGTCGTCGCGACCTCCGGCCGCGCCGCCGATTCGGTCGTGAA
>CAZZZK010000087.1:0-8959 GCA_964658555.1 Vulcanimicrobiota bacterium
AGCGGCATCTTCAATTTCGAAGGCGGCTGTTACGCGAAAGTGATCTCGCTCTCGGCGAAGGCGGAGCCCGAGATCTGGGCCGCGTCCCACCGGTTCGGGACCGTCCTCGAAAACGTCGCCCTCGACCAGGCGACGCGCGCGCTCGACCTCGACGACGCGGGGATCACCGAGAATACGCGCGCCGCGTATCCGATCGAGTACATCGCGAACGTCGTGCCGCATCTGCGCGCGGGCCATCCGCGAACGATCGTCATGCTGACGGCCGATGCGTTCGGCGTCCTACCGCCGATCTCGCGGCTCACTCCCGAGCAGGCGATGTATCATTTCCTCTCCGGCTACACCGCGAAGGTCGCGGGCACGGAGAACGGCGTGACCGAACCGACCGCGACGTTCTCGACGTGCTTCGGCGCACCGTTCATGGTGCACAAACCCAACGTCTACGCGGACCTGCTCGGCGAGCGGATCGCCGAACACGGCGTGACGTGCTGGCTCGTGAATACCGGCTGGAACGGCGGCCCGTACGGCGTCGGCTCGCGCATCTCGATCGCGTACACGCGCGCGATGATCAACGCGGCGCTCGACGGCACGCTCGCGAACGAACGTTTCACGGCCGAACCGTTCTTCGGGCTGCACGTGCCGCGTGCCGTCCCGGGCGTTCCCGCGGCGCTGCTCGATCCGCGCGGCGCGTGGAGCGACGGCGCCGCCTACGACGCACAAGCGCGGAAAGTCACGCGCCTCTTCGCCGAGAACTTCGCGTCGTTCGAAGCGGACGCGAGCGACGGCGTGCGGGCGGCGGCTATTCGCCCATCACCTTAACGACGACGCGTTTGCGGCGGCGCCCGTCGAACTCGCCGTAGTGCACCCGCTCCCACGGACCGAGATCGAGCGCGGCCGCGGTGATCGGAACGACGACCTGATGGCCGAGCAGCATCCGTTTGAGATGCGCGTCGCCGTTGTCTTCGCCCGTCGCGTGGTGGGCGTAGTCTTTTCCGAACGGCGCGAGCCCCTCGACCCAGGTGAGGATATCGGACCAGAGACCGGGCTCGTGATCGTTAACGAAGACGCTCGACGTGATGTGCATCGCGCTCACGAGCGCGATGCCGTCGACGACGCCCGACGCGCCGACGATCGTCGCGATCGAATCCGTGATATCGAGGATTTCGTAGCGCTCGTCCGTCGTGATGACGAGATAGTCCGTGTGCGTCTTCACACGGCGTCTCTACCCGAGAACGGCCCGGCGCCGCTTCGCCGGCGGCACGCATTCTCACGTGCGTCTCACCGCCGCGCGGAACACGCGGCGGTGGGCGAGAGTTTCTATGGGCGTGGCGACGTGCCGCACGTATTCGAGGAGTCCGTACCGATGATGAAGATCCGCCTCTCCTTCGCCTTGCCCGCCCTCGCGATCGGCCTGCTCGGCATGAGTGCCGCCGTTCTCGCGCAGAGCGCGTCGCCGTATCCGATGCCGCCGCCGGCCGCCGCCGACGGCGCGGCCGCCGCGGCCGGTGCCCACGCGGGTCACCATCATCGCAATAAGATCATGCGCGCCTTGAAGACGCTCGATCTCAGCGATGCGCAGAAGGCGCAGATCAAAGACGTGGTCGCGTCGTATCGTTCGTCGCGCTCGACGTCGACGCCGATGACGCGCGGCGAGATGCGCCGGAAGATCGAGGCGACGCTCACGCCCGCACAGCGTACGCAATTCGAGGCGCAGATGGCTCGCCGCCGTCGCGTGCCGGCGGGCGCCGCCCCGGACGAGAGCCCGGCGCCGACCCGCTAGACGCGTGCAACCGCGGCCCGATCGAGCACGATCCGTATCGGTCGTGTCTAGTCTCTTCCATCCGCTCAGCCTCCGCGGCGTCACGTTCGAGAATCGCGTCGTCGTCTCGCCGATGTGTCAGTATTCGAGCGTCGACGGTTTCGCGAACGATTGGCATCTCGTTCACCTCGGCAGCCGCGCGGTCGGCGGCGCCGGGCTCGTGATCACCGAGGCCGCCGCAGTCGATCCGGACGGCCGGATCACGCCGTCCGACCTCGGAATCTATCGCGACGAACACGTCGCAAAACTCGCGGAGATCGTGGCGTTTTTGAACGCCTCGGGCGCCGTCGCCGGCATCCAGCTCGCGCACGCCGGGCGCAAGGCGAGCAGCGCGCGGCCGTGGGACGGCGGCGGCCCGGTAGGTCCCGCCGACGGCGGCTGGGATCCGGTCGCCCCGAGCGCGATCGCCTACGATACGTCGTCGCTCGTACCGCACGCGCTCTCGCTCGCGGCGATCGAACGCATCCGTCGCGACTTCGTCGACGCCGCGCGGCGTGCGATTCGCGCCGGCTTCCGCGTCGTCGAGATCCACGCCGCACACGGGTACCTGTTGCACGAGTTTCTCTCGCCGCTCTCGAACGCGCGGACCGACGGCTACGGCGGATCGTTCGAAAACCGCACGCGACTGACGCGCGAGATCGCGGGCGACGTGCGAGGCGCGATCCCGGACGACGTCCCCCTCTTCGTGCGGATCTCTGCGACGGACTGGGTCGCGGGCGGCTGGACGATCGAGGAATCGGTCGCGCTCTCGGCCGCACTCGCGCCGCTCGGCGTCGATCTCATCGACGTCTCGTCGGGCGGCCTCTCGCCGCGGCAAGAGATCGCGACCGGGCCGCACTATCAGGTCCCGTTCGCGGCGCGCATCCGCCGGGAGACGGGGATCGCGACGGGTGCCGTCGGGATGATCGCGGAGCCGCGCGCGGCGGCGGCGATCGTCGAAGACGGCGAGGCCGATCTCGTCCTGCTCGCGCGCGAGCTCCTGCGCGATCCGCAGTGGCCGCTTCACGCGGCGACGGCGCTCGGCGTCGACGTCCGCTGGCCCGTGCAATACGCTCGCGCCAAGCCGCGCATCGAGGCCTCAGCGCTGCATCGTACGTAGTCGCAGTCTCCGTCCGAAGGCGCCGGCGGCCGTGTCCGCGAGGTAGACGAGCGCCGCCGCGACGAGCACGTACGACGAGAGTTCGCGATCGTGAAAGAGCTGTTGGGCGTTGAAGATCTCCTGACCGAGCCCGCCCGCCCCGACGATGCCGAGCGTCGTCGACGCGCGGACGTTCCATTCGAATCGGTAGAGCAGGTGCGACGCCATCGCCGGCAGCGCGCCCGGCACGATCGCGGTGCCGAGCGCTGCGAACGCCGTGCTGCCGCAGGCCAGCAGCGCCTGCGCGGGTTCGAGCTCGGCGAGCTCCAGACTCTCGGCGAAGAGCTTCCCGAGCACGCCCGCGGTATGGATGGTGAGGGCGAGCGCACCCGCCCGCGGGCCGAGTCCGACGTAGGTCACGGCCACGAGCGCGAGGGCGACGGGGGGGATCGCGCGCGTGACGACGGCGACGACGCGCGCCGCGGCGACCGGCGCGAACGACCACGGACGGTATCCGCTGCCGCGGGCATAGCCGCTCGCGACGACGCGCGCGAGCGCGAGCGCGAGCGGTACCGCGAGGATCGCGCCGGCGACCGTTCCGACGATCGCGACGCCGAGCGTTTCGAGGACGCCCCAGCCGGCCCGGCCGAGGAGCCGCCGGTCGAACGCCGGCGGCCACGCGCGCGCGAGATACGTCGACACGTGCTCGGGCGCGCGCGCGAGATCGCCCGTCGATATCCCCGTCGTGACGAACGCCGCGATGCCGACGAGCGAGATCGCGGCGAAGACGGCGAGCGTCGCCCACACGGGCGCGCGCGACCGTAACGCGTCGCTGCCGAGCTCGACCGCGACGACGAGCACGACGAGCGCCGCGACGTACCATGCGAAGGACGCGTAGTCGATCAGGTTCAGCGCCGTGATCATCGCGGCACCGAGACCGCCCGCGCCGACGACGCCGACGATCACCGCGGCGCGCATGATGCTCTCGAAGACGTACGCTCCGAATCCGACGAGACCCGGCCACGCGGCCGGGAGCAGCCCGACGAGGAAACTCGCCGCACTCGTCGCTCCCGACGCGCGTAACGCTTCTTCGGGTTCGCGGCGGACCGATTCCAAGAGCTCGGCGAAGAGTCGCGCGACGGTCGCCGCCGACGAGATACCGAGGGCGAGCATCCCCGAGATCGGACCGAACCCGATCGCGACGACGAAGACGATCGCGAGTACGAGTTCGGGGATTGCCCGCACGAGCGCGGCGAGGAGGCGAACGGTTCGGCCGAGGGGCGATCCGCTCGCGATGAGCAGCGCCGCCGGCGCGCCGAGCACGATCGCGATCGGCAGCGCGCCGCAGGCGATCGCGATCGTTTCGAGGATCGGCGTTCGCAGAAACGCGAACGTCGCGGCGAGATTCACGTGCGGTCGTCGGCGACGAGCCGTCCGTCCTCGACCCGCAGGATACGGTCGAAGCGTCGCGCGAGCTCGGGTTGATGCAGCGAGCACAGGAGCGCCGCGCCGCGTTCGCGTGCGTCGGCGAGGAGCATGTCGACGATCTGCAATCCGCGCTCGGGATCGAGTGATGCGGCCGGCTCGTCGGCGAGTACGAGTTCCGCGCGCTGCGCGATCGCGCGCGCGACGCGCTGACGCTGGCCGCCCGAGAGATCGAACGTTCGCGACCGGCCGCGATCTTCGAGCCCGACCCGTGCGAGGGCGCTCGCGACGAGCGCGCGTTCCGCGTCGGTCGGGCGGAGCACGGCGCGCAGCGAATCGACCGTCCCGCGTCGTCCGAACGTCCCGGCGAGGACGTTCTGCCAGACCGCGAGCCGATCGACGAGTCCGTGCGCTTGGAAGATGACGGCGATGCGCGCGCGGGCCGCACGCAGCGACCGGCCGCGCAGCGACGCGAGATCGTCGCCCGCGACCGCCACGTGCCCCGCATCCGGTGCGAGCGCGCCGTACGCGAGCCGGAAGATCGTGGTCTTTCCCGCTCCGCTCGGCCCGACGAGGGCGACGCGTTCGCCCGGCACGATCGAGAACGAGAGCCCCTCGATCGCGATGCGAGACCCGTACCGGCTCGTCACGCCGTCGAAGCGAAGCGTCGGGCCCGAGACGTTCAGGGCGTTCGGCGCTCCACGTGCTGCGCGGCGAACGATTGCGCGACGGGCATCATCTGCACCGAGTTCACGTTGACGTGCGCGGGGCGCGTCGCGACCCAATGGACCGCATCCGCGACGTCGTCCGCCGAGAGCGGCGTGACGTTCGCGTAGACGGCCGCCGCCTTCTCGGCATCGCCGCCGAAGCGGACCTGCGAGAATTCGGTGCCGCCCGAGAGTCCGGGCTCGACGTCGGTGACGCGAACCTGCGTTCCGCGCAGATCCGCGCGCAAATTGAGCGAGAACTGATAGACGAACGCCTTGGTCCCGCCGTACACGTTGCCGCCGGGATAGGGGAACTCGCCCGCGGTCGAGCCGATGTTGACGACGTGGCCGCGGTCGCGCGAGACCATGCCCGGTAGGACCGCGCGCGTTACGTACATCAAGCCCTTGACGTTCGTATCGACCATCACGTCCCAATCGTCGAGGTCGGCCTGCTGCGCGGGCTCGAGTCCGGCGGCGAGCCCGGCGTTGTTGACGAGCACGTCGATCGCCGCGAACGGCTCGGGGAGGCCGGCGATCGCCGAAGCGACCGCCGCCCGGTCGCGTACGTCGAGAGCGAGCGTATGGATCGCGTCGCCGAACTCGCGCTTGAGCGGATCGAGGCGCTCGACCCGGCGGCCCGCCGCGACGATGCGCGCGCCGTCCGCCGCGAAGCGGCGCGCGATCGCCGCGCCGAAGCCCGCCGTCGCACCGGTAACGAGAACGATCACAGGAGGTTCAACCGTTTGGCGATCGCCCGGATATCGTCGTACTCGCCGTCGTTCGCGGTCACGAATTTCTTCGCTCGAAGCAAGTCGTACAGATGCGGATCGTTCGCATGCAGGAAGCCGTTCGCGATGCGCTGCGCGATCGCGGGGTCGAGATCCTTACTCGTCACCCAGACGTAATCGACGAACGGCGCGCTCGTGTAGAACACGCGCGCCTTCTGCGGATCGATCGTCTTGTCGTCGACGAGCTTCCGGTAGACGGATTCGTCGAGGGCACCCGCATCGACGGCTCCGGAGTTGACCGCCAGCGCCGTCGCCGTATGATTTCCCGTGAAGCGCGCGTGGATGTCGCTATCGACGTCGATCCCCGCGGCGAGCATCTCTTTCGCCGGAATGAGATGGCCCGACGTGGAGTTGACGTCGCCGAAGGCAAAGCGCTTCCCCTTGAGATCTTTGAGATTCGCGAGCGCCGCATTCGCGGCGCTCGCGATGAACAGCGAGTGGAATTCGCGGTCCGAGGCACGCTGCACGAGCGGGCGCACGGCATAGCGGTCGTGCGCTTTGACGTAGGTCAAGCCGCCGAGATAGGCGAGATCGGCGCCGCCGTTGCCGAGCGCTTCGACGGTCGCGGCGTAATTGGTCGGGATGGTGAGCGCCACCGTCATCCCCGTCGCACGCTGCAGCATATCGACGAGCGGCTGCTTCTCCGCGGTCGACGAAGAGGTCGTGGCGACCTCGGGGACGACCGCGACGCGGAGCGTCCCGGCCGCACGCGCGCGAAACGGAATCGCACCCGCTGCGACCGCGGCGACGCTCGCACCCGCGGAGCCGAGAAATCGATGACGGGTCAACGACACGAGACAGCTCCAATGATGACGACGACGAAGTGACGTGGGATCGAAAGTCGAACCGGTGGCGATGCCGAGAACGCGCGACCCGAACGTACGGCTCGAGTTGTTACGCGCGATCGTCGAATACGTCCTCGCGAATTCGTTCGCGGAGCTCTCGCTGCGGCCGCTCGGCGCCGCGGTCGGTGCGAGCCCGCGAACGATGCTGTACCACTTCGGCTCCAAGCGCGGGCTCGTGATCGCGGTGCTCGGCGAGGTCGCCCGCCGTCAAGGCGACCTGCTCGACGCGTGGTACGAACGAAGTGCCGAGCACGACGCGCGGACCCTGCTCATCGGCGCGTGGCAGTGGCTCACGGCTCCGCGCCACGATGCGCTATTGCGGCTGCTCTTCGAGACCTACGGCGTCGCGCTCCGCGACCGCAAGGCCAACGCACCTTTCTTGAAAGCGACCTCGACCGGCTGGGTCGCTCCCTTCGCCCGTGCGCTCGAGCGCGGCGGGTTCGCGCCCTCGCGATCGGCCGCGCTCGCGACGCTGCTCGTCGCCGTCGTACGCGGGCTCTTGCTCGACGTGCTCGCGACGGGCGAACGAACGCGCGTCGATCGCGCGTTCCGTTCGTTCATCGCGGCGATCGAACTTCCGTAACGACGAAATCGCCTAGCGGCGCAGAACCCGCTCGATCTTATCGAAGAGGGCGATCATCGTGCGCTCGTTGACGTCCTCGAGCCGCCGCCACATGAGCCGGCCCTCCGTATCAGAGAGCGTCGCTTCGACCCGGTGCGAGAGTTGGATCTTCTTCGCATCGGGCTCGAGATAGAACCCATGCGTGCCGTCGAAGCCTTCGTTCTTGAAGCGCCAGACGATGCGCTCTTCCGGTACGGCATCGTCGAGAACGGCGTGAACGCCGTTATGCCACTCCTCGGTGACTCCCGGTTCGAGGGGGCCGGCGCTACGCATGAACGGCTGCGACGCGAACGGCCAGATCGCGTCACCCGACGTACCCATCTCCGAAAGGAGCTGATACAGACGGCGCCGCGTCCCTCCGAAGCTTCGCTGATGAACGACGTGTAGCGGAATAGGCATGACCCGTCATTTTACGCAGCGGCTAGTTTTTCTTCCGGCGAACGCTTCTTCGTCGCGCCGACGGCGATCGCGCCGCTGCCGTTCGTACGTGCGCGCTCGATGCGACATCGGGCGGAGCAAAAAAAAAATACGCCGATGTACGGCGTATTTCACTTCGGCTGACGAGGGGGCGCCGCGAGCGCTAGGCTTTGAGCTCGATGTCGACGCCGGCCGGCAAGTCCAGATGCATCAGCGCATCCATCGTCTTCGGCGACGCTTGAAGGATATCGATGAGCCGTTTGTGCGTCCGCATCTCGAAATGCTCGCGCGACTTCTTATCGACGTGCGGCGACCGGTTCACGCAAAACCGGTTGATCTCGGTCGGCAACGGAACGGGACCGCTAACGAACGCACCGGTGCGCTTCGCGGTATCGACGATCCGTTCGGCCGACTGATCGAGGACCTTGTGATCGTATGCCTTGAGCCGGATACGAATCTTCTGCTTCGCCATACTTACTTGGCCGGCGTATCGGTGATCGACGTGACGACGCCCGCACCGACCGTACGGCCGCCCTCGCGGATCGCGAAGCGAAGACCGTCTTCGCACGCGATCGGCGTGATCAGCTCGACGTCCATCTGCACGTTGTCGCCCGGCATCACCATCTCCACGCCCTCGGGGAGCTTGATCGTTCCGGTCACGTCCGTCGTTCGGAAATAGAACTGCGGGCGGTAGTTCGCGAAGAACGGCGTATGACGCCCGCCCTCTTCCTTCGAAAGGACGTAAACCTCGGCTTTGAACTTCGTGTGCGGCTTGATCGAGCCGGGCTTCGCGAGCACTTGGCCGCGCTCGATATCCGTCCGCTCGATGCCGCGCAGCAGCACGCCGATGTTGTCGCCCGCGATGCCCATGTCGAGCAGCTTGCGGAACATCTCGATGCCCGTGACGACCGTCTTACGCGCCTTCTCTTGCAGGCCGACGATCTCGATTTCTTCGCCGACTTTGACCTGACCGCGCTCGACGCGACCCGTGCCGACCGTGCCGCGACCCGTGATCGTGAAGACGTCTTCGACCGGCATCAGGAACGGGCGATCGACCGCGCGCTCCGGCGTCGGAATGTACGAATCGACCGCATCCATCAGCTTGAAGATCGGCGCGGCATCGGGATCGTCGCGCTTGCCCGACGAGTTGAGCGCCTTCGTCGCGGAGCCCATGATGACGGGGCAGTCGTCGCCGTCGAAGCCCTGTTTCGTGAGCAGTTCGCGGACTTCCATCTCGACGAGTTCGAGGAGCTCCGGATCG